>NZ_JBSHGQ010000049.1:0-23237 GCF_053617895.1 Microbacterium sp. NPDC055683
GTGCTCAGGGCGGCGGCGCGCGCGCCGCCGCCCTGACCCGACCGCCTACGCCCCGTTCACCGGGGCGAGCTCGCGCTCGGCGAGCACCCCGTCGCGCAGCTCCAGCACGAGATCGGGATCGAGCCGGGCGAGGAACGCGTCGTCGTGGCTCACGACGAGCACCGCGCCCCGATAGGCCCTCAGCGCGTCGAGCAGCTGCGCCACCGTGTCGATGTCGAGGTCGTTCGTCGGCTCGTCCAGGATGAGGAGCGGGGGCGGCGGGTCGGCGAGGAGGAGCCGCGCCAGGGCGACGCGGAAGCGCTCCCCTCCCGACAGGCTGCCGACGGAGCGGTCGACGACGGCACCGCGCAGCAGGAACCGGGCGAGCCGGTTGCGCAGCTCCCGATCCGGCGTGTGCGGCGCCGACGAGCGCACCGCGTCGAGCACGCTCGCGTCGTCGTCGAGGTCGTCCACCCGCTGCGGCAGGTATGCCGCGTGGTCGACGTGGAGCGTGCCGCCGACTGCGCCGGGCGTCGGCCCGCCACCTGCGCCGACGAGGGCGCGCAGCAGCGTCGACTTCCCCGCGCCGTTCGGGCCGGTGAGCGCGACGCGCTCCGGCCCCTGCACGACCCACGACCGCTCCGCATCGCGCAGGGTCGCGATGCGCCGCGTGGCCGGGACGCCGGGGTCGGGCAGGTCGATCCGGATGGCGTCGTCGTCGCGGACGCGCAGCGCGGCGGCGTCGAGCGCGTCACGGGCGGATGACTCCTTCTCGCGCATCTCGACGCCGAGCCGGCCAGCCGACACCTCAGCGGCCATCCGCCTGCCGTGCGCCACGATGCGGGGGACGCGCTTCTCGGCCTCGGCCTTGCGCGCCGTCCGCGCGCGACGGGCGAGCTTCACCTCCGCCTCGATGCGCTGGCGCTTCTCCCTGCGGAGCGCGCGTTCGGCGTCGCGTTCGGCCTGCGCCGCCGCATCCTGCTCGGCGTCCAGCCAGGAGCGCCACTGCGAGTAGGGGCCGCCGAACACCGTCAGCTCGTCGGCGTACAGCTCCGCCGTGTCGTCCATGAGCTCGAGCAGCTCGGTGTCGTGCGACACGACGACGAGCGCGCCGCGCCATCCTCGCACGATGTCGTGCAGGCGCAGTCTCGCGTCGCGGTCGAGGTTGTTCGTCGGCTCGTCGAGCAGCGTGATCGCGGCGCCGCGCAGACGGATGCCCGTGAGCGCCCCGAGCACGGCCTCGCCGCCCGACAGCATCCCGACGGTGCGGTCGAGCGCGTCGTCGGGGAGACCCGCTTCGGCGAGCGCGGCACGCCCGCGCGCTTCGACGTCCCAGTCGTCTCCGACGGCGTCGAAGTGGGCCGGGTCGACGTCGCCCGCCTCGATGGCGCGCACGGCGGCGAGGGGAGCGGCGATGCCGAGGAGCTCGGCGACGGGACGGGCGGGATCGACCGCCAGGCGCTGCGGCAGGTACGCGACGTCGCCGTCGGCGACGATGCGCCCCGACGTCGGCGTCAGCCGGCCGGCCGCGAGGCGCAGCAGGGTGGACTTGCCGGAGCCGTTGCGGCCGACGAGGCCCGTGCGGCCGCGGTCGAACGTGCCGGACACGTCGGCGAGCGCGACGGATCCGTCCGGCCACGCGAACGAGACGTGATCGAGAGTGAGAGCGGGCATGGGTGACCTCCGGTCGATGTGCAGATGGGATGCACCGACACCGGACGCTCGCCTTCAGGCGAGCGGCTCGCAGGGCCCAGGAGGGCCGGCGGAGGTTCCGAGGGAGAACGCGAGCGTCGACGGGTCAGCGCGTGAGCGCGGAAGCGTCGATCGTCTTCAACGTCGTCTCCAGACCTCGGGAACAGGACCCGACCACTGTACACACATCATCCCCGGGTCGCACGCGCCTCGGGAGGAATCCGTCGCGCGGGGGAGGCGCCCCGCGGCGCCGCCCCGTAGCGTCGAAGAGTCAGAGGGACACGGAGACGAGGGACACAGGGGCGCACGGGCGCAGGGCTCGCCCTCGGGATCGCGATGGGGATCGCGTTCCCGCTCGTCTCCGGAGCCGAGCGCCGTCGCGGGGGCGGCGGCGACTCGGCCCGCTCTCGCCGGCGCCGAGGATCAGCGCAGGCGCTTGTCGAGGAACACGCGCAGATCGTCGAGCTCCGCGGGCGACACGGCGTGGCCGAGGCCGGGGTAGATCCGACCGACGAGATCGGCATGACCCGGCAACCAGTCGGTCGTGTGCGCGACCAGAGGCTCGGGGATGACGGTGTCGTGCGTGCCCCGCCCCCAGAACACGGGAGGGCGGGCGTCTGCCAGCGCGGCGTCTCCGGGGAGCTCGCCGGGCGTCGCATAGCCCGACAGGTTCGCCGCGAAGTCGAACCGGGCGGGGGAGAGGCGCATCGCCTGCAGCGAGATCGCGCCGCCCTGCGAGAAGCCGAGCAGGCCGACGCTCCTGTCGGCGCCGAGCGTGGTCTCGATCCACTCCAGCAGCCGGTGCGCCGCCTCCGTCGTGCGCGCGGCATCCCTGCTCTCCAGCCCCTCGATGGGGTACCAGGCGTGGCCCGGCTGCGGCCACGGCATGGGCAGCGGCGCCCGGACGGCGGCGTAGGCGAAGCCGTCCGGCAGCAGCGGGGCGAGCGCGATCAGGTCGGTCTCGTCGGAGCCGTAGCCGTGCAGCAGCACGACGACGGGGCGGCCGTCGTCCTCGCCGTGCCAGCGCACAGCGGCGGCGTCCAGGGCGGGCGTGGTGTCCATCCCTCCATGGTGGCGCACGCGCCGGCCTCCCGCTCGCCGGGACGCGCACCCGCGCGCGCGGTGCGGGTGCGCGGATCGTCGGCGGCAGAGGGTAGAAAGGACGCATGGCCGTGCGCACACCGGATCCCGATCCCGAAGAGCTCCCCGACGAGCCTCGGCTCCCGTCCGATCTGGGCGCGAGCGGTCTCGGGGCCGTGCCGGGCGGGTCGTCGAACCCCGCATGGCTGAGCGACTTCGAGCTCGAGGCCGCGCGTCGCCGCCTCCCGATGCTCTACGTCGAGGCGGTTCCCGTGCGCATCGACGGCGTCGGCCAGGTCACCGACGTGGGGATCCTGCTGCGCGCGACGAGCGTCGGCGAGATCACGCGCACGATCGTCTCCGGGCGCGTCCGCTACGGCGAGACCGTGCGCGACGCGCTGTTCCGCCACCTCGAGAACGACCTCGGACCGATGGCGTTCCCGCTCCTTCCGCCGTCGCCCGTGCCGTTCACGGTGGCGGAGTACTTCCCCCTCCCCGGGGTCACGGCATTCCACGACGACCGGCAGCACGCCGTCTCGCTCGCCTTCGTCGTGCCGGTCACGGGGACGTGCGAGCCGCGGCAGGACGCGCTCGAGGTCACGTGGATGTCGCCGTCGGAAGCCGCGAGCGACGCGCTGTCCGCCGAGATGGAGGGCGGCCGCGGAACGCTCGTCCGCCTCGCGCTGGCGTCGGTCGGGGCTCTGCGCTGACCGCTGTGTGACACTCCGTGACGCCTGCGTGTTACGGCCGGGCGTAATCTCCTCCCCCGCCGGTAGGGGAACGCCCTAGCGTCGTCGGCATGCAGACGCTCGTCCTCCTCGCCGTGATCGGCTTCGCCGCCCAGCTCGTCGACGGCGCCCTCGGCATGGCGTACGGAGTGACGTCGACGACGCTGCTCCTGACGATCGGCGCGGCCCCGGCGGCGGCGAGCGCGTCGGTGCACCTCGCCGAGATCGGGACGACCCTCGCCTCCGGCATCTCGCACTGGCGCTTCGGCAACGTCGACTGGAAGACGGTGCTCAAGATCGGCGTCCCCGGTGCCGTCGGGGCTTTCGCGGGAGCGACGTTCCTGTCAGGGCTCTCGACCGAGGCGGCCGCGCCGGTGACGAGCGGCATCCTGCTGGCGCTGGGCACGTACATCCTCGTGCGCTTCACCGTGAAGGGGCTGCCGAAGCGCCGGAGCGACAAGCCCCTGCCGCTCGCGTTCCTCGCGCCGCTCGGGATCGTGGGCGGATTCCTCGACGCCTCAGGCGGCGGCGGGTGGGGCCCCGTCGGCACGCCCGCCCTGCTCTCGAGCGGGCGCCTCGAGCCGCGCAAGGTGATCGGCACGATCGACACGAGCGAGTTCCTCGTCGCGATCGCGGCCTCGGTCGGCTTCCTCGTCGGGCTGGGCTCCGGCGGCTTCGACCTCGGATGGGTGGTTGCGCTCCTCGCCGGCGGCATCGCGGCGGCGCCGCTCGCTGCGTGGCTGGTGCGCAAGCTGCCGCCGCGCATCCTCGGCTCCCTCGTGGGCGGGCTGATCGTGCTGACGAACACCCGGACCATCCTCCGGTCGATCGAGACGCCCGACGCGACGCTCGGCATCGTGCTCGCCGCAATCGCCGTCGTCTGGATCACGGCCGTGGCATGGTCCATCCGCGCCCACCGCCGTGCGCGGCGCGCCGAGCGTGCAGAGACTGCCGCGGCCTCCGCGAGCGCGGAGCCGGCGCTCGTCGACTGAGACGGGATCAGACCGTCGGGCGGCGGCGGGTCACGGGTTCTCCCACGCCACGGGATCCGACGTCAGCGCCGCCACGTCGGGCGGAAGCCGCTCGGCCGCGAGATCGGCCAGGGTCGTGCCCTCGAGCACGCTGCGGACGTTCGCGCGCAGCGCCACCCAGAGCTGGAGGAGCGCACCCTCCTCCGCCATCTCGGACGGCCGCTGGTCGCGCACGAAGACGAGCGGGCCGTCCACCGCGCGGATGACGTCGGCGACGGTGACGGCGTCGGCGGGGCGGGCGAGCTCGTAGCCGCCGTTCGCCCCGCGGCGGCTCGCGACGATGCCGGCGCGGACGAGGGAGGTGAGGATGCCCTCGAGGAACTTGGCGGGGATGTCCTCGTCCGCCGCGATCCGCGGTGAGGACAGGCGTCCCGGTGCGCGGGCGAGGAAGACGGCCGCGCGCACCGCGTACTCGGCCCGGGCGGAGATGCGCATCCCCCGATCATGGCACTCTCTCGCTCAGGTCGCAGTTTCCGGCCTGTACCGGCCGTTCGGGGCCGCGAACTGCGACCTGAGCGAGGTCACAGTCTCGCCCAGGTCGCAGTTTTCGGCCGTTAGCGGCCGTTAGCGGCCGCGAACTGCGACCTGGGCGCTACTCGCCCTGCGGGGCCTTCTCGCCCTGCGGGGCCTACTCGCCCTGCGGGGCCTACTCGCCCTGCGGGGCCTACTCGCCCTGCGGGGCCTACTCGCCCTGCGGGGGGAGTGCCGCGATGAGGGGGTGGTCCTTGTCGACGACGCCGACCTTGGATGCGCCGCCGGGCGATCCGAGGTCGTCGAAGAACTCGACGTTGGCCTTGTAGTAGTCCTGCCACTCGTCGGGGAGGTCGTCCTCGTAGTAGATCGCCTCGACGGGGCACGCCGGCTCGCAGGCGCCGCAGTCGACGCACTCGTCCGGGTGGATGTACAGCGACCGCTCGCCCTCGTAGATGCAGTCGACAGGGCACTCGTCGATGCAGGCGCGGTCCTTGACGTCCACGCAGGGCAGGGCGATGACGTACGTCATGAGCGCGTGAGCGCGCCGGAGCGCGAGATCTCGACCTGCTCGTCACGCGGCACGACCTTGACGCGCTCGCGCTGGTGGCGGTGCGTCTCGCCGAGCGCGCGCTCGTGGGCGTCGAGGGCGAGCCATCCCTGCCACGTCGTGTACGCGACGCCGCGATCGTCGAGCAGCGCCACGACGTCGTCCGCGGCGGGCGCCGGCAGCGATCCGGCCTGCGCGTCCTCGACGAGATGCGCGACCGTCTCCATGGCGTCCGACTTGGTGTGGCCGATGAGCCCGACGGGGCCGCGCTTGATCCATCCCGTCGCGTACAGGCCGGAGACGCCGTCGACGCGGCCCTCGACGTTCGGGATGACGCCGCGCGCGACGTCGAAGGGCGCGCCCTCGACGCGCGTGCCGTAGTACCCGACGGCGCGGTACACCGCCTGCAGCGGGTACTCCGCGAACTCGCCCGTGCCGACGACGCGGCCGTCCTCGATGCGCGTTCGCTCGAACCGCATGCCCTCGACGCGCTCGTCGCCGAGGATCTCGGCCGGCGCGTGCCAGAAGTGCAGGTGCAGGCGTCGCGTGGCGCCCGTCGACTCCTTGCCTCGCCACGAGTTCATCGTGCGCAGCATGATCTTCATCTGGTTGTTGGGGGCCGCGGCGGGGTCGACGCCCTCGAAGTCGGCCTCGTCGAGCACGATGTCGACGCCGTTCACCTCGCCCAGCTCGCGCAGCTCGATCGGCGTGAACTTGATGTCGGCGGGACCGCGGCGGCCGAAGACGTGCACGTCGGTCACGGCCGAGGCCTCGAGGCCCTCGAGCACGTTGTCGGGCACCTCGGTGGAACGCAGGTCCTCCGGGAGCTTCGCGAGCACGCGCGCCACGTCGAGGGCGACGTTGCCGTTGCCGATCACGGCCACCTGCCGTGCGTCGAGCGGCCACGTGCGCGGCACGTCGGGGTGGCCGTCGAACCAGGCCACGAAGTCGGCGGCGCCGTACGACCCCGCCTTGTCGATGCCAGGGATGTCGAGAGCGGCGTCGCGGATGGCCCCGGTCGCGAGGATGACGGCGTGGTAGCGCTCCTGCAGCTCGTCAAGCGACACGTCCCGGCCGACCTCGATGTTGCCGAGGAAGCGGATGCGGCCGGAGTCGAGCATCTCCTGCAGCGAGTTGACGATGCCCTTGATGCGGGGGTGGTCGGGTGCGACGCCGTAGCGGATGAGGCCGTAGGGTGCGGGCAGCGACTCGAGCAGGTCGATCGCGACCGATCCGCCCGCCTCCTCGACGGCGTTCGCGAGGAGGTTTCCGGCGTAGATGCCGGCGGGACCGGCGCCGACGATGGCGACGCGCAGGTTGTCGAGGCTCACAGTGCTGCCTTTCTGTCGGAGTCGCGACGCACCGCGTCGACGAGCTCGGATGGTGCAAGAGGGCTGAGGGTGACGACGTCGCCGATCACGACGACGGCGGGATTGCGCACCTTCCGCCGGGCGGCCTCGTGCGCGATGGTCCGCAGCGTGCCGAAGGTCACGCGCTGGCCGGGCCCGTATCCATCCTCCACGATGGCCACCGGGCAGTCGCCGCCGCGGCGGCCTGCTCCCAGCACATGCGCGGAATGCGCGAGGGTCCCGACCCCCATCAGGAGGACGACCGTATGGTCGCGCCCTCCGCCGACGTCGTCGATCTGGTCGTGCCCGGAGAGCACCGTGAACGACGTCGCGAGGGATCGATGGGTGAGGGGGATGGCCGCGATGGCGGGGACGGACGTGGCGCTCGTGACGCCGGGCACGACCTCCACCGCGACGCCCTCGGCGCGGCACAGCGCGAGCTCCTCGCTGCCGCGGCCGAACACGAACGGGTCGCCGCCCTTGAGGCGCACCACGTCGCGACCGGCACGGGCGAGGTCGACGAGGAGCCGGGAGATGTCGTCCTGCGTGAAGGGATGGTGCCCCGGGTCCTTGCCGACGTCGACGACCTCCGCGTCGATGCGCACGCCCTCGGCGGCGAGGCCCGCGAGCACGGCGCGCGCGCCGAGCCGGTCGGCGACGATCACGTCGGCGCGCTCGAGCGCGCGCAGGCCCCGCACCGTGAGCAGACCGGCGTCGCCCGGCCCTGCGCCGACCAGCGTGACGCGCCCCTCGCGGGAGCCCTCAGCCACGGACCGTGCCGGCGGCGATCGTGTGGCCGTCGGCGGGGCGGATGACGAGGAACGAGCCGGAGTGCCGGGAGACGGCGTACGGCTCGAGCGGCAGGGCCTCCGCGAGGCGGATGCGGGCACGGCCGATCTCGTTCACGCGCAGCTCGTCCGCCGGCACGTGGGCGAGCGAGTCGAGGTCGCGCCGTTCGACGATCTCGTCCACGATGCCCTGCACGGCCTTCGTGCCGTGCTTGACGATCACGCGCGCGCCCCGGGCGAGCGGGCGCTCATCGAGGAGGAACAGCTGCGCGTCGATCTCCTTCGACAGCGCGGGCAGCGTGCCGTCGGCGACGAGCACGCTGCCGCGTGCGGCGTCGACGTCGTCGGCCAGCTGCACCGCGACTGACTGCGGGGAGGCCGCGCCGTCGACCGCGACGCCGGCGATCTCCACGGCCGTGACGGTGGTCGTGATGCCGGCGGGGAGCACCTGCACACGGTCGCCGACCCGCACCGTGCCGGACGCGATGCGGCCGGCGGATGCACGGTAGTCGCGGAGCCGCTCGACGGCGCCGGGGTCGTCGGCGACGAGCGCGGGCGACAGGCCGCCCTGCGGCCGCAGCACGAGCTGCACGGGAAGGCGGAACGGCTCCTGCTCCCGCTCCTCGGCGTCGGTCGCGGGGAGCGTCTCGAGCAGCTCGAGGAGCGCGGGACCGGTGTACCACGGCGTGCGCGGCGACCGCTCGACGACGTTGTCGCCCTCCAGCGCCGACACCGGCACGACGTGCACGTCGCCGAGGCCGAGCTCCGTCGTGACGGCGCGCACCTGCTCCTCGACGGGGCGGAAGGCGTCTTCGGCGTAGTCCTGCAGATCGATCTTGTTCACGGCGACGACGACGTGCGGCACGCGCAGCAGCGCCGTGACGGCGAGGTGTCGCCTGGTCTGCTCGAGCACGCCCTTCCGTCCGTCGATGAGCACGACCACGGCGTCGGCCGTCGTCGCACCCGTGACCATGTTGCGCGTGTACTGCACGTGCCCCGGGCAGTCGGCGAGGATGAAGCTGCGTGCGGCGGTCGCGAAGTAGCGGTACGCGACGTCGATCGTGATGCCCTGCTCGCGCTCGGCGCGCAGGCCGTCGGTGAGGAGCGCGAAGTCGATGCCCTCGGAGGACGCGAAGCCGCGCTCTCGGGACGTGCGGGTCACCTGCTCGAGCTGGTCGGCGAGGATGGCCTTGGAGTCGTGCAGCAGGCGGCCGACGAGGGTCGACTTGCCGTCGTCGACGGAGCCCGCCGTCGCGAACCGGAACAGGGTGGGCGCGGCGGTCATCAGAAGTACCCGTCCTTCTTGCGGTCTTCCATGGCCGCTTCGCTGATGCGGTCGTCGGCGCGGGTCGCGCCGCGCTCGGTGAGGGTGGAGACGGCGACCTCCGCGACGATGTCGGACACGTGTGCCGACGCCGACTCGACGGCGCCCGTGCAGCTCATGTCGCCGACGGTGCGGTAGCGCACCGTGCGCTTCTCGACCCGCTCGTCGGCGCGCGGCTGCGAGAACGGGCCCACGGCCATCCACATGCCGTCGCGACGGTAGACGTCGCGCTCGTGCGCGAAGTAGAGCGGCGGGAGTGCGATGCCCTCGCGCTCGATGTAGCGCCAGATGTCGAGCTCTGTCCAGTTCGAGATGGGGAAGACGCGCACGTGCTGACCCGGGGTGTGGCGCCCGTTGTACAGGCTCCAGAGCTCGGGGCGCTGGTTGCGCGGATCCCACTGGCCGAACTCGTCGCGCAGCGAGAAGATGCGCTCCTTCGCGCGAGCCTTGTCCTCGTCGCGGCGGGCGCCGCCGAAGACGGCGTCGTGACGGCCCGCGGCGATGGCATCGAGGAGGGGCTGCGTCTGCAGCGGGTTGCGCGTGCCGTCGGCGCGCTCGAGGAGGCGGCCGTCGTCGAGGTAGTCCTGCACGCGCGCGACCTCGAGCGTGAGCCCGAGGCGGTCGACGGTCTCGTCGCGGAAGCGGATGACCTCGGGGAAGTTGTGGCCGGTGTCGACGTGCAGCACGGGGAAGGGCACGCGCCCGGGGAGGAACGCCTTCGCGGCGAGGTGGAGGACGACGACGGAGTCCTTGCCGCCGGAGAAGAGCAGCACGGGGCGCTCGAACTCCGCGACGACCTCGCGGATGACGTGGATGGCCTCGGCCTCGAGCAGGTCGAGCGTCGACAGGCGCGTGGCCGGCGGCGTCGTGAGGGTGTCGCTCATGTGTGGAGTCCGCATTCGGTCTTGTCGAGCCCGGCCCAGCGGCCGGAGCGGGGGTCCTCTCCCTCGGCCACCGGCCGCGTGCACGGCCGGCAGCCGATCGACGGGTAGCCGAAGTTCAGGAGGAGGTTCATGGGCACCTTGTGCCGCGCGGCGTAGGCCTGCAGGTCGTCCCAGGTCCAGGCGGCGACGGGGTTGACCTTGACGAGGCCGTTCTTGGCGTCCCACGTCACGAGCGGCGTGCGGGTGCGGGTGGGCGCCTCGTCGCGGCGCACTCCCGTGAACCACACCTCGTAGCCCTGCAGGGCGTCGTGGAGCGGGGCGACCTTGCGCAGCGCGCAGCAGCGCGCCGCATCGCGGGCGAAGAGATCGGCGCCGAGCGCGGCGTCCTGCTCGGCGACCGTCTGCTCCGGGAGCACGTCGACGACGCGCACGTCGAGCGAGCGGGCGACCTCGTCGCGCGTGGAGACGGTCTCCACGAAGTGGTACCCGGTGTCGAGGAACAGCACGTCGACGCCCGGCAGCTGCTCGGCGACGAGATGCGGGAGCGCCGCATCCGCCATCGAGCACGCGACGGCGACCGCGCCCATCCCGAAGGTGCGTGCGACCCAGTCGACGACCTCCGCGGGGGTCGCCTCATGGTCGGTGAGGCTGCCGAGCTCCTCGGCGCCGCGCAGCGCGAGCGCCTCCAGCTCTGCGGCGGAGCGGCGCGCCGTGATGCGCGGGGCCAGCGACACGGTCATCGCAGCGCCTCCTCGTCGACGCGGTGCGCCCACTGGGCGAACGTCTCGTCGCCGTCGCGGTCGCCCGCGAACCGGGTCGCGATGCGCTCGACGTAGTCGGCGATGCCGGTGGCCTCCACTTTGAGCCCGCGGACGGTGCGGCCGAGGCCCGCCTCCGCGCGGTCGCTCGACGCGAGCCCGCCGCCGAGGTGCACCTGGAAGCCGGGGACCTGGTTGCCCTCGTCGTCCGTGATGATCTGGCCCTTGAGGCCGATGTCGGCCGTCTGGATGCGCGCGCACGAGTTCGGGCAGCCGTTGACGTGCAGGCTGAGGGGGGCGGGGAGATCGGCGCCGCCGAGGCGCTTCTCGATCTCGAGCACGGCGGCGCGCGCGGTGTCCTTCGTGTCGACGATCGCGAGCTTGCAGTACTCGATGCCCGTGCACGCGATCGTGCCGCGGCGGATGAGGCTGGGCCGGGCGCTGAGCCCGAGGGCGTCGAGGCCGGCGATGAGCGACTCGACGCGGTCCTCGGGGACGTCCAGGACGACGATCTTCTGGTGCGGCGTGGTGCGCAGGCGCGTCGATCCGTGCGCCTCGACGAGGTCGGCGAGGTCGGCGATCTGCCGGCCCGAGATGCGCCCGACGATGGGCGTCGCGCCCACGTAGAAGCGGCCGTCCTTCTGCCGGTGCACGCCGATGTGGTCGCCGGGGGTCGCGGGCTTCGGCGCCGCGGGGCCGTCGGCGAGGCGGTACTCGAGGTACTCCGTCTCGAGCACGTCGCGGAACTTCTCCGGCCCCCAGTCGGCGAGCAGGAACTTCAGCCGCGCCTTGTTCCGCAGGCGCCGGTAGCCGTAGTCGCGGAAGATCCGCGCGACGCCGTACCAGACGTCGGCGACCTGGTCGGGCGCGACCCAGGTGCCGAGGCGCTCGCCGAGGCGCGGCACGGTCGACAGCGCCCCGCCGACCCACAGGTCGTAGCCGACGCCGTGCTCGGGATGGTCGACCGCGACGAACGCGACGTCGTTGATCTCGTGCACGACGTCCTGGCTGGGGTGGCCCGTGATGGCGGTCTTGAACTTGCGGGGCAGGTTGGCGAGCTCGGGGTCGCCGATGAAGCGCGACGTGATCTCGTCGATCTGCGGCGTCGGGTCGATGAGCTCGTCGGACGCGATCCCGGCGACGGGCGAGCCGAGGACGACGCGCGGCACGTCGCCGCAAGCCTCCGTCGTGGAGAGACCGACGGACTCGAGGCGCCGCCAGATCTCGGGCATGCTCTCGACCTCGACCCAGTGCAGCTGGATGTTCTGCCGGTCGGTGAGGTCGGCGGTTCCGCGCGCGAAGTCGTTCGAGATGCCGCCGATGACACGCAGCTGCTCGGTCGTGAGCTGCCCGCCGTCGATGCGGACGCGCAGCATGAAGTACTCGTCCTCGAGCTCGTGCGGCTCGAGCGAGGCCGTCTTGCCGCCGTCGATGCCGGGCTTGCGCTGCGTGTAGAGCCCCCACCAGCGGAAGCGGCCGTGCAGGTCGGTCGGGTCGATCGACGAGAAGCCGCCCTGCGCGTACACGTTCTCGATGCGCTCGCGCACGTTGAGGCCGCTGTCGTCCTGCTTGAACTGCTCGTTCGCGTTGAGCGGCTCGGTGCCGTCGACCTTCCACTGCCCGTTGGGCTTGCTGGATGGCCGGGGCGGGCGGATGCGCGCGCCGCGCGCGGTCGCGGCCTGCGCGCCGGTCTCGCTCAGGGTCATGACGGTCTCCCGGTCGCTCGGTGTCGGTCGAGCATACGAAGCGTCGTGGAGTCGCCATACGATGTCGCGCAACAGACCGTCACACGGCGCGACACAGTCCGTCACACGGCGTCACGTGACGCCGCGGGCACGGCGCGCGTGCGATCATCCCTCGCGCGTGCCGGCCGGATACATCGCGAGGCGGATGCCGGCTGCGGCAGCCGGCCGTACCGTGGGGGGAATGCGATCCGACCTCCGCACCCGCTGGCACCGGCTGCTCCGCCCCGTGAGCGGCGGCCAGTGGGTCGTCGACGGTGTGACGGCCGGCTTCTTCGCGCTCTTCGCCGTCGCGCTCCTGCCGGTCTACTACGACGGGTTCTCGCTCGCGGCGAATCTCGTGACGGTCGTCGTCATGGTCGCGGCGCTCCTGCTGAGCCGCGTCTCGCCGCCGCTGTCGCTCGCGGTCGCGTGGATCGGCGCCTTCTTCCAGATGGCGACCGGGCAGGGCCCCATGGCGGCGAATCTCGCGATCTTCGTCGTGCTCTTCGCCACGGCGGCGTACGGGTCGCGCCTCGTGTTCTGGCTGGGGTTCGCGTCGACGTTCGCGGGGTCGGTGTGCGTCGCGGTCTACCTCCTGTTCGTGGCGCCGAGCGCGGGGATCGACTTCTTCTCGTTCGGCGTCGTCGACGGCTCGTCGCCGCTGCAGGTCGTGTTCTACCTCGTCCTCGTCTTCGGGTCGATGCTGTTCAGCCTGCTGCTCGCCTGGACCCTCGGCGCGCTCTTCCGCGTCGTGCTGCGCGGCAGGGAGACGCGCCGTGCGCAGGTGCAGGCCGAGGAGCGCGCAGCGGCGGAGGAGGAGCGCTCGCGCATCGCGCGCGACATGCACGATATCGTCGCGCACTCGCTCGCCGTCGTGATCGCCCAGGCCGACGGCGCCCGCTACGCCGCGCGCTCCGATCCGGACGCCGCGACGGCCGCCCTGTCGACCATCAGCCAGACGGCGCGCTCGGCGCTGTCGGATGTGCGGATGCTGCTCACCCAGATGCGGCACCGGCAGGGGGAGGGTCCGCAGCCGACGATCGCCGACCTGGAGCAGCTGTACGCGCACGTGCGCGCGGCGGGCGTCGACCTGCGCGTCACGGTCGACCCCGCGCCGCAGGGCGAGCCGCCGGCCGCCGTGCAGCTCGCGGTGTACCGCATCCTGCAGGAGGCGACGACGAACGCCCTGCGCCACGGCGACGGCGGCCCCGTCGACGTCGTGCTCGCGTGGCTCCCCGGCAGCGTCGCGCTGTCCGTCCGCAACGCCGTGCGCCCCGCGGCGCCGACGGACACGGGCAAGGTGCTGCACGCCGCTCCCGCCTCGGGAGGTCACGGTCTCGTCGGCATGCGGGAGCGGGCCGAGCTCGCGGGAGGGCGGCTCGACGCCGGTCCGCACGGCGCCCACTGGCTCGTGCAGGCGACGCTCCCGGTCGAGACCGGCACCCCGTGACCGCGCATCGCCCATGACCCGCGACGGAATGATGCCCCTTCGATCTCGCCCAAGGGATATCCGCTTGCCGAGAGGGCACCGGATGACGCGGAATCGGGTGGGCTCTGGTGCAACGGATATCCGTTGGGCAAGGGGGCGTGACAGGCTGGGGGAGATGAGCGAGGGGGAGCGGATGATCAGGGTCGTGCTCGTGGACGATCAGGCGCTGTTCCGCGCCGGCATCCGGATGGTCGTGGCCTCGCAGCCCGACCTGGAGGTCGTCGGGGAGGCGGGCGACGGGCAGGAGGCGCTGGCCGTCGTGGCGCAGACCCGGCCCGATGTCGTCCTCATGGACATCCGCATGCCCGTCATGGACGGCCTCGCCGCGACGGCGGCCATCCTCGCGCAGCCCGATCCGCCGCGCGTCGTCATGCTGACGACGTTCGACCTCGACGAGGCGGCGGCGCGCGCCATCCGGGAGGGGGCGAGCGGGTTCCTCCTCAAGGACGCCGATCCCGAGTTCCTCCTGGCGGCCATCCGCACCGTGCACGCGGGGTCGTCGGTGATCGCGGCGTCGGCGACGCGCGAGCTGTTCGCGCACTTCGCAGACGCGCCGCGCCCTGTGCCCGCGGCGTTCGGCGACCTCACCGACCGCGAGCGCGAGATCTTCGCGCTCGCCGCGCGGGGCCTGTCGAACGCGGAGATCGCGCAGCGGGAGTTCCTCTCGGAGGCCACCGTCAAGACGCACATCAGCCGCATCCTCGCCAAGCTCGCGCTGCGCGATCGCGTGCAGCTCGTCGTGTTCGCGTTCGAGCACGGGCTGGCGTAGCGCAGATCATCCTCGCGATGTAGCGGGATGAGCCGGGCGGGCGACGCCCGCGACGGGGCCCGGTCCCTAGCGTCGGAGGCATGGAGATCACGACCACCGACATGGGGCTCGCGGCGCGCGTGCAGCAGCTCAGCAAGCACTACGGCACAGGGGAGAACGGCGTCCGCGCGCTCGACGGCGTCAGCGTCGGCATCCGCCGCGGGCAGTTCACGGCCGTCATGGGGCCGTCGGGCTCGGGCAAGTCGACGCTCATGCACATCATGGCCGGACTCGACGCGCCGACCTCGGGCCGAGCCTGGATCGGCGACACCGAGATCACGGGCCTCGGGGACGAGCAGCTGACGCTGCTGCGCCGCCGCCGAGTCGGCTTCGTCTTCCAGGCGTTCAACCTCGTGCCGACGCTCGACGTGGAGGCGAACATCCTCCTCCCGTTCGACCTCGACGGGCGGCGGCCGACGGCGGGCGAGCGCGTCCGCATCGACGGGCTCATCGAGACCCTCGGGCTCGCGCCCCGCCTGCGCCACCGCCCGCATGAGCTCAGCGGAGGGCAGCAGCAGCGCGTCGCGATCGCCCGCGCGCTCGCCACGGCGCCCGACCTGCTGTTCGCCGACGAGCCCACCGGCAACCTCGACTCGCGCACGGGCCGCGAGGTGCTGGCGCTCCTCGCTGCCGCGAGCCGCGAGCACGGGCAGAGCATCGCCATGGTGACGCACGACCCCTTCGCCGCGAGCTACGCCGACCGAGTCCTGTTCCTCGGCGACGGACGCATCGTCGCCGACAAGCCGCGCCAGACCCCCGAGCAGATCTCGGCGCACATGCTCGCGGCCGAGGCGGATAGCGCGGGCGCGCTCCCGGGGCTCCCGTCCGCCCCCGCTCCTGCGGGCTCCGCTCCGGCGGCCTCCGCTCCGGCGGCCTCCGAGACGGAAGGCGCCGTGCGATGAGCGCCGTCGCATCCGCGCCCGCGGGCACCGCGCCATCCGCTCGCCCGAGCCCGCCCGCCCGCCCTGCAGGGGCCGGCCGCCTCGCGTTCCTCCGCGAGCGGGGGATGGGCGCGAGCGTGCTCGTCTCGGCGCTGTCGGCCGCGTTCGGCGTGACGCTCGTCTCGACGACGGGCTACATCGGCGCCGTGCTGCAGGACGACCCCTACATCGGCGACTCCGAGACGCTCGCGTTCGTGGTCGGTCTGCTGAGCGTGCTGCTCACCGCCGTCGCGATGTACGTCGCGGCGGTCGTCACGGCCAACACCTTCTCGACGATCGTGGCGGGCCGCGTGCGCCGCATCGCGCTCCTGCGGCTCATCGGCGCATCCGCGCGCTCGCAGCGGACGGAGGTCGGCCGGCAGGGGCTCGTCGTCGGGGTCGTCGGCGCCGTGATCGGGCTCGCGGGCGGCATCGCCCTCTCCGCGGCGGGCATCGCGGTCGGCGACGCGCTCCTCGATGTCGCCGACCACGGCTACGCGGTGGTCCGGCCCGTGCTCGCGCTGCCCGCGGCGATCGTCGCGCTGACGACGTGGGCGGCCGCCTGGGTCGGCTCGCGCCGCGTGCTCGACGTGACGCCCCTGCAGGCGCTCGCCGGGTCCGTGGAGCGCACGCACGCGTCCGTCGCGCACCGGCCGGCGCGCAACGTGCTCGCCGTGGTGCTGTTCGCCGTCGGCGCGGTGCTCCTCGGAGTCGGGATCGTCGGAGGACTCCTCACTCCGCTCGGCATCCTCCCGGCGTTCGCGGGCGGCCTCGTGTCGTTCACGGGTCTCGTGCTGGGGGCGACGAGCATCATGCCGCCCGTTCTGCGGATGGTGGGGCGCTGGTTCGGATCGTCGGCGACCGCGCGCCTCGCCGCCGAGAACGCGCTGCGCCATCCCGAGCGGTCGAGCCGCATGTCGATCGGCGTCGTCATGGGAGTCACCCTCGTGACGATGTTCGCGGTCGCCACCGAGACCGCGAAGTCGGTGCTCACGGCGAACGCCGGCGGCGAGCTCGACGACGACTTCGTCGTGATCATGGACACGTTCGCGAACATCATGATGGTGCTCGTCGCGGTGTCCGCCGTCATCGCGGCCGTCGGGCTCGTCAACCTCCTCACGATCGGCGTCGTGCAGCGGCGGCGCGAGCTGGGCCTGCTGCGCGCTCTCGGGCTGTCGGCGGCTCAGGTGCGCGGCGTCGTGCTGCTCGAGGCGACGCACATCACGCTCGCGTCGCTCGTCACGGGGCTCGTGCTGGGCGTCGCGTACGGGTGGGCCGGCGCGCAGTCGCTCCTGGGGTCGGTGCCCGCCTTCCCCGGCGGCCCGTCCGGCTCGCTCGTGATGCCCGCCGTGCCGTGGGCGCCCGTGCTCGCCATCGTCGCGGCCATGGCGGTGCTGACGGTGGCGGCCGCCGTCGCGCCGACGCGGCTCGCGACCTCCGTGGCACCGGTCGAGGCGCTCGCCGCCGACTGAGGCCCGGCGCGGGATGGCCCGGCCGGCGCGGGATGGCCCGGCTGCCGCTCGCGCGCGCCGGCTCAGCGCGGGACGGACGTCGTGAACAGCACGCGCGTCCGCTCGGCGCCCGCATGCCGCCAGCGGTCGCGGGCCCCCGCGGGGAAGTGGATGAAGTCGCCCGTGCCGAGCGCGTACGTGCCCGCGCCCACGATGTCGATCTCGAGGGCGCCCGCGACGACGTACAGGGCGCTCTCACCCGGCGCTTCGAACCACTCCGCGATCTCGTCGTCCGGCCCGAAGTCGTACTCGACGACCTCGAGCGCCGAGACGTTCCGCAGCAGCAGCGCGCGTCCGGCGGCGGCCTGCGGATGGTCCGACACCGGCAGGCGCTCGCCCTCGCCCGCGCGGACGACGCGCACGTCGAGCGGATGGACGGCCGGCAGCAGATCGCCCGGCCGCACGTCGAGCGCGCGGGCGAGCCGGTACACCGACGCCATCGACGGCGCGCTCGCCCCGCGCTCGATCTGGCTGAGGAACGGCTGGCTCATGTCGGCACGCGCGGCGAGCTCGCGCGTCGACAGGCCGGCCACACGTCGCAGCCTGCGGATCTCGGTCCCGATGAGGCCGCCGAGGTCGGCGTCGGCCGCGTCCGTCATGTCATGCCTCCGTAACACCCGCCGAATGCTCTCGACATCGTGATCACGTTATATGAATGCCGTGAGCAATCAGGACGAGATCGAGCGCATCGTGCGCGGGCTGCCCAAGATCAGCCTCCACTGCCACCTCATCGGATCGGTGCAGGCGGCGACGGTCGTCGATCTCGCCCGCAAGCACAGAGTGTCGCTCGACGGCGGCCGCACGGCGGAGAACCTCTTCGACCACGGCAGCTACGAGGACCTCGACGAGTTCCTCCGCGTCCTCGACGTCGTGGGCGCCGTCATCCGCGACGTCGACGACTTCCGGCGCGTGACGTACGAGTCGCTCACAGAGGGCGGCGCCGCCCACAACGTGCTCTACCGCGAGATCTTCCTCAGCCCGCCCGGCCATCCCGGTGTGCCGTACCCGACCATCCTCGAGGGTGTGCGCGCGGGGATGCGCGACGCCGAGGTCGACACCGGCATCCGCTCGGCGCTCATCGTCGGCCTCAACCGCAACGACACCGCCGCCTCGGCCGTCGAGCTCGTCGAGACCGTCGTCGCGCATCGCGCCGACGACGTGCTCGGCATCGGCCTCGACTACTCCGAGGCGATCGGGCCGCCGGAGCGGTTCTGGAAGGCGTTCCGGATGGCGGGCGCTGCCGGTCTCGAGCGCACGGCCCACTCCGAATCGGGGCCGCCGCACCACATCGAGACGCTGCTCGACCTGCTCGGCTGCACGCGCGTCGACCACGGGTACCACGTCGTCGACGACGAGGCGATGACGCGCCGATGCGTCGAGGAGCGCATCCCGTTCACCTGCACGCCGGTCTCGAGCGACATCGGCCGCTACTCGGGCAGCGGCGACGGCAGCCACCGCCGCATCCGCGAGATGGTCGACGCGGGCCTCGTCGTGACGATCGACTCCGACGACCCGCCCATGTTCGGCACCGATCCGACGAACGACTACCGCGTGCTCGCGCATGCGCTGGGCTACGGGCTCGACGACCTCGCGAGGTTCACCCGCAACGGCGTCGAGGCCGCGTGGCTCGACGAGGACGACCGCGCAGCACTGCGCGCCAGGGTCGACGCCGCCGTCGACGATCTCCGCATCACCCTCACCCCTGCAGAAACCGGAGCGACCGCATCATGACCATCCGACCCATCCGCGCCGCCCTCCCGGCGCTCGCCCTGTCCGCGCTGGCCCTGTCGGGATGCTCCGCATCCGAGCCCGCCGCCGAGGCGGAGGACGCCGACTTCGGCGAGCTCTCCGTCCAGCTCAGCTGGATCAAGAACGAGGAGTTCGCGGGGGAGTACTTCGCCGACTCCGAGGGGTACTACGAGGAGGCGGGGTTCTCCTCCGTGAATCTCGTGCCGGGACCGTCGACGGGCGTCGCCGAGCTCGCGGGCGGCACGGTCGACGTCGCGATCAACGATGCCGTGTCGGCCGGCGCCGCCGTCGCGAACGAGGGCGCCCCGATCACGATCATCGGGACGACGCTGCAGAAGAACCCGTTCACGGTGCTGTCGCTGGCCGACGGGGCCGAGATCGCGACCCCTGCCGACCTCCTCGGGAAGCGGATCGGGGTGCAGGACTCGAACCGGTCGCTCTTCAGCGCGTTCCTCGCGGCGAACGGCATCGACGAGGACGAGCTCGAGATCGTGCCGGTGCAGTACGACCCCGCCCCGCTCGTGAACGGCGAGGTCGACGGCTTCATCGCCTACCTCACCAACGAGGCCATCTCGGTCGAGATGCTCGGGCTCGAGACCGCGAACCTCCCGTTCGCCGACAACGGGATGCCGTTCGTCGCGGAGACGTTCTCGGTGTCGCATGACACGCTCGCGAACGAGCGGGAGAAGCTGAAGGCGTTCCTCGTCGCCGAGATCCGCGGATGGCAGGATGCGCTCGACGACCCCGACGAGGGGGCGCGGCTCGCGCTCGAGGAGTACGGCGCCGACCTCGGGCTCGACCCCGACAAGACGCTCGCGGGGATGCTCGCGACGAACGAGCTCGTCGTCACCGACGAGACCGAGTCGAACGGCCTGTTCACGATCTCCGAGGAGCTGCAGCAGCAGACCGTCGAGAGCCTGGCGCGGGCCGGCATCGAGCTGGAGGCGTCGGACCTGTTCGACCTCAGCCTGCTCGAGGAGGTCTACGAGGAGAACCCCGACCTGCTCGGCTGAAGCGGATGCCCCCTGCCGCGCATGGGGGGAAACGGCCGCATTCCGGGCGGGAGCGCGGCGCGAACCGCCCACTCGCGGCTGGCGCCGCCGGGTCAGGCCTCGGCCGCAGGCGGGTCGAATGCCCAGGTGCGGGCGAGGCGCCGCAGGCGCACCGCCCTCACCTGCCAGATCGCCCACAGTGGCAGCCAGAGGAGCGGGGCCGCGCCGCCGCCGATCGTGAGGCGCTCGCGCCACAGGGTGCGGCCATCCGCCGTCGCCGACACGGCCATCTGGTGATCCCACACGTCGAGGGAGGCGAGCGGGCCGGTGAGGGGCGTGCCCGCGTCGCGGAGGATCCGCACATCGCCCTTCGAGCGGTCGACCGTCGCGATGAGCTGCGTGCCGATCGTGAGCGGGCCCGTCTCGAGCGCGACGGCGGCGTCGTCGCCCGAGCTCCACTCGAGGGGCATCGGATCGGCGCCGAGAGGCCGCATGCGCACGAGCGGTCCGTAGAGCTCGGCGAGCACGGCGGGGGAGTGCAGCGCCCGCCAGGCGGCGTCGACGTCGCAGTCGAGAACGAGCTTCTGCAGAATGCGCATGGCGTCAGTCTGCCACCGGGCCGCGCCGCACCATCCGCAGTTCGTGCATGGGGGTGCCGTCGGCCGCCTGCTCCACCTTCTCCGAGCCATCGAGCGCGAAGCCGTGCTTGCCGTAGAAGCGGATGGCGCGCTCGTTGCCGGCGAGCACCCAGAGCGACGCTGCGGCCTCGCCGACCGCCGCGTCGATGAGGTCGTCGGCGATGCCCGAGCCGTGGTGGTCGGGATCGAGGTAGAGCGCGTACAACTCGCGGTCGGCGGGCGGCTCGGCGTCGCGTCCGCGGCCGGACGACGCGAAGCCGACGATGCGCCCGCCCTCGACGGCGACCCAGGTCGGGTTCGCGCCCTCGCGGAGGATGCGCTCCCAGCGGCGCGTGCGCGCCGGCAGCGACAGACGCGCGAGCGTCTCGGCGGGGAGCAGGCCGGCGTAGGCGATGCGCCATGTGCGGATGTGCACGAACGCGAGCCCCTCCGCGTCGCGCGGTCCCGCCCGTCTGATCTGCGCCATCCGGCCACCCTGCCCGACCCGCCCCCGCCGCGCAAACGCGGTGTCACGGCGACTTCGTCCGCGTGCGCTCCTGGTTCGCGCGTCGCCCGTCGCCGCCGGTGTCGTCCGCGACGAAAGGGCGCATCGCAGGGAGCCCAGCCGATCCGCGACAATGGGGGGATGGCATCCCCGTTCGACCAGTCCTCGTATCAGGTGCGCTTCGACTGGGGGGTCGAGGGTCTGCGGCGTCTCGCGGCCTCCGACGTCGTGGTCGTCGTCGACGTCATCCGCTTCAGCTCGAACGTCGCGGCGGCCGTCGCGGCCGGCGATCGGGTCGTGCTCGCCGATGCGCACGCGGTGTCGGCGAACGGGGCCGCGGTCGCGCTCGCCGCATCCGAGCTCGCGCACGCCCCCGTCGTGGTCGCCGGCGCGCTCCGGAACGCCGCCGCGGTCGCGCGCGCGGTGATGGCCGAGCAGCATGCGCGCGGCGGCCGCACGAGCATCGCCGTGATCGCGGCGGGGGAGAGGGGTGCCGAAGGCGTGCGCTTCGCGGTCGAGGACCTCCTGGGAGCGGGCGCCGTGATCGCGGCCCTCTCCGACCTCGGCATCGACCACTCCTCGCCCGAGGCGGTGTCGACGGCCGAGTCGTTCCGCGCCCTCCGTCGCGCCGTCAAGCACCTCATGACGGCGAGCGGGTCGGGCCGAGAGCTCGAAGGCGACGAGCGTCACGCCGATGTCAAGGCCGCGGCGGCGATCGACGACCTCGACGTCGTGCCTGTGCTGCGCGACGGGGTGTTCGCGGCGCTCTGAACCGGGCCGTCAGCCGCGCGGTGCCAGGGCTTCGGCGAGCAGGTCGAAGAGCCGCCGGGTGGCGCGCTGCCGGTCGCCTTCGCGCAGCGCGAGGGCCAGCCCGGCACGCACCTCGGCATCCGCGATCGGCGTCGCGACGAGATCGGTGCCCGCCGCCATCGACTCCGCGAGCACGCAGACGCCGAGCCCGCGGGCGGTCAGCCCGAGCAGGGTCTCGGGGTTCGAGCCCTCGAGGTCGACCCTCGGCTCGACGCCGACGCGCGCACACGACTGCTCGAAGGCGCTGCGGACGCCCGTTCCCGGTGGGATGCACAGCACCGTCTCGTCGCGGAGGTCGGCGAGCCGCGGCCGGCCGCCCGTGAGGCGGTGGCCTGCCGGGGCGATCACGGCGAGCCGCTCGTCGCTGACCGGCTTCACGGAGAGCCCCTCGGCCACGGGCCCCGCGTGCGACAGCAGGGCCAGGTCGAGCTCCCCGTCGGCCGTGCGCCGCTGCAGGCGGTCGGAGGTGTCCTCGACGAGTTCGACCACGACGCCGGGGTGCTGCCGGTGGAACCCTGCGACCGCGTCGAGGAAGGCGGGGATCGTGCAGCCGGCGATCATCCCGAGCCGCACCCTGCCCTGCAGCAGGTCGCTCAGCTCGTCGGCGGTCTGGCGCACGCCGTCGACGGCGCGGAGCGCGTCGCGGGCGCGGGTGAGCAGCGTCTCGCCGGCGAGCGTGAGCCGCACCGTGCGCGGGCCGCGCACGAGCAGGTCGTGGCCGAGCTCGCGCTCGAGCTTCGCCAACTGGGCGCTGATGCCCGACTGGCTGACGTGCAGCCGCTGCGCCGCCGCCGTGAACGACCCGTGGTCGACGACCGCGACGAAGTAGCGAAGCTGCCCGATCTCCATCACCTTGGATGCTAGCAGCTAGAAGAACCATCTGTTTGAGTGTTTGCGCGATCCGCGCGAGGCTGGATGGCGACAGCCGGATCGACCTGAAGGAGAACGCCATGACCGCCACCGCTTCCGAGCTCGCCGAGGACTACCTCGTCGCCTGGCAGGGGCGCGACTTCGCCCGCCTGCGCTCGCTGCTCGCCGACGACGTCAGCTTCATCGGCCCCCTCGCCGCGATCGACGGAGCAGACGAATGCATCGCCGGCCTGGAGGGCATGGCGCAGGTGCTCGAGCGGATCGAGGTGCTCGAGCGCCTCGCCGAGGGCTCGAGCGTGATCACCTGGTTCGATCTGCACACGACCGTCGCCGATCCCGTGCCGACCGCGAACTGGATGCAGGTCGAGGGCGGGCTGATCACCCGCATCCGGGTCGCCTTCGATCCGCGCGGCATCCTCGCCGCGCGGGGCTGACCCGGCTCTGCGCGACGGCGGAGGCGCAGGCGGAACGAGCGACGATCAGGAACCACACGACGCTGACGACGGTCACGGGGATCGATGCGCATGCCGCTAACCGAAGGCGATGACCTCAGCCTTTCGTGGGAGCGCATCCGTCCCTGACGTCGAAGCGGCCCCGGTCATCCGACC
>NZ_JBSHGQ010000050.1:0-21716 GCF_053617895.1 Microbacterium sp. NPDC055683
CCGCGGGGGCGGCGGCCGGAGAGCGGGTCAGCCGTTCTGCTCCGCGAAGCGCTCGCGCGCGCCGTCGATGAGGTCGACGTAGGTCGTCATGCCCGCGGCCTCGAGCTCCGCGACGTAGGCGTCCCATTCCGACAGATCCCTGTCGCCGAGGATGAACTGCAGCGTGGCCGTGCGCACGGCGTCCGACAGCGGCGTCGACAGCAGCGACGCCTGCTCGAGCTCCGCCTCGTCGAGCGGCGCCGGCGGGTTGGGGTCGCGCGGCGTGCGCGTCGACAGCACGGTGTCGATGTACTCGACGAACTGGGGGGCGTTGTACGACTCCTTCAGCGCGCGCGACTCGGTCGACCCTGCGAGCACGTCGTTGGCCCATCCGAGGTCGGTCTTGATGTCGGTGGCGCCGTCGGGGTTGATGTTGAAGTCGTCGTACGAGTACTCGGGCTTCAGGGTGATCGTGCCGTCGGCCGCCTTGTCGTACGTCTCGCCCTCGACGCCCCAGCGCAGCATCTCGCGGGCGTCCGGGTTGTAGTAGAGCCAGTCGAGGAACTGGAGCGTCGCGACGAAGTTCGGCGACTCGGCGATGTCGGCGCTCAGCATGAAGCCGTTCCAGAAGTTGCGCGGCTCCACGAGCATCCCCGCCTCGCCGCCCGGAGGGGCGATCTGCACGAGCTCGTACTGGCCGGCGCCCGCCGTCTCGTCGAGCGCCGTGGCGAACTCGTTGACCGTGCCGTTCGAGCCGGAGGCGGCGAACACGCGGTCGGCGGCCATCTTCTCCGCGACGTCCGCGGCACCGCCGCCGGCGTCGGCCGCCGTGAACGACTCGGTGTCGAGCAGCCCGTCCTCCACGAGCCCGTGGAAGAACTCGACCATGTCGCGGTACCCCTCCGACGCCCCCGCGTACTCGAGCTCGCCCGCCTCCTCGTTCCAGATCGTGCCGTCTCCGAAGCCCCATCCGGCCTGCGTGCCGAAGGCGTGGGCGGCGTAGTTCAGCATCGACTGCCCCTCGAATCCGTCGGCCAGCGGCGTGGAGTCGGGATAGGTCTCCTTGATGAGCTCGAGGCCCGTGCGCAGGTCCTCCCAGGTCTCCGGCGCGGGCGCCCCGACCTCGTCGAAGACGTCCTTGCGGATGATCATCGAGAACACGGGCACCGAGACCTCCTGGAGGCCGGGCAGCATGTAGTACTTGCCGTCCGACTGCTTGAGGCGGTCGATCATCTCCCCGAGGTCCCACTCCTCGACGTACTTCCGGAAGTTCGGCATGTACTCGATGTAGTCGCTGATCGGGAGCACGGCGCCCGAGGAGACGAACGGCTCCTCCTCCCCCGTGTAGACGAGGGGGATGACGGTGGGCGCGTCTCCCGCGGAGATGAGCAGGCTGCGCTTCTCGGTCGCGTCGCTGAAGGGGACGTGGGTGAGCTCGAGCGCCACCCCGGTGCGCTCCTCGATGACGTCGAAGACCTCCCAGTCGTCGGTCACGGGGACCTCCGGCCAGTCGGTCCAGAGCATCGAGATCTCGAGGGGCTCGGTCGCGGTGAACTGCTCGTCGGCCGCGAACTCCTCCATGGCGCCGACCGACTGCGCCTCCACGTCGATCTCCGTCTCGCCGTCGCCGCCCGCGCTGCAGCCGCCGATCGCGAGGGCCCCCGCCATCGTCGCCGCGAGTGCGGCCGTGCGCGTCGCCGTGCGCCTCTTCATGGATTGCACCGTGTTCTCCTCATCGAGATGGGCTCCGAAAGTTTCGACGCTGTCGTCGATACTTTTTGGAGCCTAGGGAGCAGTGCAAATGTTGTCAATAGCGACAATCGCGAGGGACGCGCGGCGGCAGCCGAGAAGGCGGTGCGGCGGCGGGGCGGGCGCGACGAGGCCGCGACGGGCCTGCCGCGCGGTGCGCGTGCGCGGCGCCTCAGGCGGACTCGCGCAGCACGAGGCGGTGCGCCACGGTGCGATGCTGCGGCGGCTCGCCGTCGCGCAGGGCCGAGGCGAGCGCGAGGGTGTCGCGCGCGACCTCGTCGAAGTCGACCGCGAGGGTCGTGAGGGTCGGGGCGACGAGCGCGCCGATCGTGAGTCCGTCGATCCCCGCCACCCGGATGTCCCTCGGCACGTCGAGACCGGCGTGCCGGCACGCCGACAGGACGCCGAGCGCCATCAGGTCGTTGAACGCGACGATGGCGTCGGGAGGGCTCGCGCGGCGCACGGCCTGCGCCGCCATCGCGGCGGCGTGCTCGGCGGTCGACGCCGATGCGTGCAGCAGCTCGGCCGGCGTGCCGTGCCGGGCGAGGGCGTCGCGGATGGCTGCCCCGCGCGCGCTCGGGGCGCCCTGCGCCGAGGCGTCCAGCACGAGGGGGCGGCGGACGCCGTGGGCGACGAGATGCGCCGCGAGTGCGTCGACCGCGCGAGTCGGATCGAGCCGCACGGACGCGTGCACCGTGTCGCCGCCCGGATCGAGCTGGATGAGCGGGGTCGCGCCGAGCCCGTCCCCCCAGCCCGCTGACCGCTCGCCGAGGTAGCCCACGACGACGTCCGCCTGGTCGCGGAGCGACGCCAGCAGCCGGTCGGCGTCCTTCGCGAGGCCGATGTCGACGAGCATCACGTTCCATCCCTCGTCGGCCGCGAGGCGCACGACGGTCGCCGCGAGCTCGGGCGAGTAGGGGTTGCGCAGGTCGTTGACGACGAGCCCGAGCTGACGCTCCCCGCCGGTCACGAGGCCGCGCCCGAAGCGCGACGGACGGTAGGCGAGCCGCTGGGCCGCGTCGAGCACGCGCCGCTTCGTGTCCGCACTGATCCCGGGCAGGTCGTTCATCGCCCGGCTCACGGTCTGCCGGGAGACGCCGGCGGCCTCCGCGACGTCGACGATCGTCGCCCGCGCCCCTCGCGCCATCCGCCGCCATCCTTCCCCGATCGGAGCCCGACACGCTCCCGCCCGCCCGCAGCTCCCCTCCCGATCTTCGCCCAACGGATATCCGATTGCCCAGCGCACACGCGATCACGCTGTACCGGATGTCCTCTCGGCGAACGGATATCCGTTGGGCAAGGTCGGGCAGGGGATCCAGGGGCGGCGGGGTCAGGAGCGGAGGTCGAGCCAGGCGACGTCGTCCGGCGAGAGGTCG
Organism: Microbacterium sp. NPDC055683; assembly: GCF_053617895.1. NCBI lineage: Bacteria > Bacillati > Actinomycetota > Actinomycetes > Micrococcales > Microbacteriaceae > Microbacterium > Microbacterium sp. NPDC055683. The sequence goes on from NZ_JBSHGQ010000050.1 coordinate 3,105, forward strand.
ACCGACAGTCCCTGCATCGACGACCGCGTCTCGGCGATCGAGCGCGGGCCGAACAGCGGGAAGGTCGGGAACGGCTGCGCGAGCACGTACGCGAGGGCGATCGCGGTGGCGGGCACGCCCCGCTCCTCCCCCAGCTGCTCGGCACGCCGGAGCCGCTCGAAGTTGGCGTCGCTGTAGTAGCAGCGCACGAGCTCCGCATCGCTCGTGTCATCCGGTCGCGCGCGCCCCGTGAAGAACCCGCGCGCCTGCGACGACCAGGGCAGCAGCGGGATCTGCCGCTCCTCCAGCCAGCGCTTCGACGCGGCATCCGTGACGTGCACGCACCCTTCCCACGGCACGTCGTATGCCTCCGCGAGGCCGAAGTGGTCGCTCACCACCGAGAATCCCCGTCGACCGTTCGCCCGCGCATACGCGTTCGCCTCGTCGATCCGCTCGGGCGACCAGTTCGAGCCTCCGAAGACGCGGATCCGCCCGGCCCTGGCGTGCTCGTCGAGCACGTCGACGAACTCGCCCACCGGGATCGAGGGGTCGTCGCGGTGCAGCATGTAGATGTCGGCGTAGTCGGTGCCCTGCCGCTCGAGGCTCTCGAGAAGCTGACGGGAGACCGACTCGGGGTCGCAGTGCGGCGTGTGGCCGCCCTTCGTGATGACCACGACGTCCTCCCGGATGCCGCGGTTCGCGATCCAGCGCCCGAGTCTCCGTTCGAGCTCGCCGCCGCCGTAGATGTAGGCCGTGTCGAAGACGTTGCCGCCCTGCTCGACGTAGTTGTCGAACATCGCGGACGCGTGCGCGAGGTCGGGCTGGTTGTCGACGCCCATGACGAGCCGCGAGACGCGCTTTCCGACGCCGTCGATCTCGCCGTACCGCATGCCGCCCTCCGACCGCCGGAGGGTGCCGCGCAGCGGGCGGATGTCGGCGTCTTCCGACTCGAACGGATACCGGAGGCCGATCGCCGCCCGCCATCGGTCGAGCGTCCGCGACGTGGCGAGCGTCTCCGCCGTCGTCATCTGCGGCACCTCGAGAGATCCCTCGCGGAGGGCGCCGACGACCGCCAGCGCCTCCAGACCGTAGGCGTGCGCCGCCTCGATCTCGACGAACTCGACGCCGCCGTCGACCGTCACGACCTCGATCGTCGTCGCTCCGGCCGGCGTCCACGGCTCGGCGACGCGGATGCGCCCGGTCGACCCGTAGATCGACACGACGTTCTCATCGGAGGCGTTCACCCCCGCACGGAGGCTCGCCGTGATGCCGCCCCGGTAGACGACGCGCGCGACGGCCCACTCGTCGACGCCGGTCGGGCCGATCGAGCCGGTCGCCTCGAGCTCAACGGGCTCGGAGGCGTGCCGTCCCGTCGCGGCGTCGACGACGGCCGCGGCGAAGGTGACGGGGTACCCGCCCACGTCGAGGATGCCCCCGCCGGCGACCTGCGGATCGAACAGCCGCCCCCTGCGCTCGCCGACCCGGAAGGCGAACGCGGCGTCGATGTGGGAGAGCTCTCCGATCGCCCCACGGCGGACGAGGTCGAGCACCGCGGCGGTCTGCGGGTGGAAGCGGTACATGTACGCCTCCACGAGCGGCACGCCGGCCTCGCGCGCGGCATCGACGAGCGCCATCGTCGTGCCGCTGTTGACCGTGAGCGGCTTCTCGCACAGCACGGCCTTGCCGGCGTCGATCGCGGCGAGGGCGAGGGCGGGATGCGCCGTGTGGACGGCGGAGACGTAGACCGCCTCGACACGCGGATCGGCGAGCGCGTCGTCGTACGACCCCGCTGTCACGGTCTCCGCTCCGCGGTCCTCCGCCTCGTCGGCGAAGGCGCGGGCACGGGCCGCGTCCGAGCTGCCTGCGGCGACGAGCGCACCGCCGCCCACGGCGAGGCCGTCGAGGAATCGACGCGCGATCCCTCCGGGGCCGAGCACGGCCCATCCGCCCCAGCCGGTCTGGGTGTCGTCGTCTGCGAGTCGTGAAGAGGTCACCATCGTCCTTTCGAGCGTTCCGTGAACGTTCACGGCGCTGCAACTCTAATGAGTGCCGACCATATGGTCAAGAGGATCGTGAACGCTCACGGAGGCGGTGCAGTAAAGCCCTCCCCGTCGCCGGGGAGGGCTCTTCCGCGCAGGACGTCAGGCGGCACGCAGCGCCGGCTGCGCCGAGCGCCGACGCTGCTCGACGAACCCGTCCGACAGGTCCATCCCGCGGTTGGAGTTCGCGCTGTCCATGAGGTGACGCAGCAGCTCGCCGTCGAGGCGGCCCGACTCCTCCTCGATCGCGAAGCGCAGCATGAGCGCGGCGTGCACCCACACGGTCTCGCGGCGCCCGTCGTCGTCCTTCCAGGACATCGAGAACGACTCGCCGCGACGCAGCTTCGTGAGCGTCACCTTCTGGACGTGCTCGAGCAGGGCGTCATCCACCTCGATCGCCTGTTCGCTCGTGCCGTAGAACATCGTGCCCATCTCTGCTCCTCCGTTCAGCGAAACCCGATCCGGCGACCCGTCGCTCTTTCGCCGGCACGGACGACTTTAGTAGGCCAGCTAGCAAATCAACAACTGAGACGTACAGCGGCAAAGAGATTTGCTACGATCGTCGGATGCGACACGCGACACCCGACGCGTCCTCGTACTGGTACGGCTCCGGAGACGAGGAGGCCACGGCGGCTGCGCTCCTGGCGGCGCTCCGCGACTACCGCACGGCCGAGGCCGACCTCCAGCGGCGCACGCGCGCCGAGATGGGGATGACCGAGAACGAGCTCCTCGCGATCGGCCTCATCTCGCGTGCGAGCCGCGCGGGCGCCGAGCTCGCCCCCGGCGACCTCGCCCGCGAGCTCGGACTCTCGACCGCCTCGATCACGGGGCTCCTCGACGGTCTCGAACGGGCCGGCTACGTCGAGCGCAGGAGGCACCCGACCGACCGCCGTCGTCTCATCGTCGCGCCGACGGCGCTCGCGGATGCCGACCCCCGCGCGACACTCGGCCTCGTCCATGAGCGCATCGTCGACGCCGTCCACCAGCTCACGCCGGACGAGGTGGCGGGGGCCTCGAAGTTCCTCGAGCACATGACGCGGTCGGTGCGGGAGATCCTCGTCGCGACCGAGGCGGTCGCGATCGTCCCCGACGCCGACTCTGTCAACCCCTGACGACGAGGCGGGACGCACCCTAGCGTGGGACCTCCGACGGAAGGAGGCCGCCATGGGTGGCGACGGACACAACACGCAGGGCACGCCCGGTGAGGACGAAGAGGCCGACACGGCCTCGGGCGGCGCACCGGAGGACGACTAGCGCGTAGCCGCGGGGGCTGCGAAGCCCCCGCGGCCCACGCCGCGCCGTCGTCGCCCGCTTCGACGCCACGGCGCTGGACGACGCGCCTGGCGCGATCGACGCGATCGCCGACGAGCTGGACGGCATCGACGTGTTCGTGAACAATGCGCGCGGCGGGGGCGGGACCGCGTTCCTCGACCAGTCCCTCGACGAGTGGCGCTCCACCATGGCGCTCGATCTCGACGGCGCGTTCGCGGGCATGCAGGCCGCCGCGCGACGGATGGCCGCAGACGATGGCGCAGGAGCTGGGCGCCCACGTCATCACGGTGAACGCCGTGGCGCCGGGCGAGATCGCGACGCCTCTCGCCTCCCCCGAGGCGGCGTACGTGACGGGTGCGACTGGGCGGTCGACGGAGGCGTGCTGCAGATGGGCCCTCGGGCCGGCTCGCACCTCGACACGGATGCATGGCGGGAGGGGTGAGCGGATCGGGCGTGCCCCTGACCCCCCGACCCGTGCACGCCCGACCTGCGGAATAACGGTACCCGACTTCTCACCGGGTCGTGAATCCGACCGCCTTGTGGGTCCCGTCGCAGAACGGCTTGATGGCCGACACGCCGCAGCGGCACAGCGCGATCGTGCGCCGACGACGTTCGATCGGCCGGCCGTCTTCGCCCTCGAGCTCGATGTCGCCTCGGACGAGGAGCGGTCCGTCGGGACACGCCGTGATGCGCACGTCGCCGCTCGTCATGCCGCCACCTGCCCGCGCAACGACGTTCGGCCGTCCCGCCAGGCGTCGAGCATGGCCGCACCGGCGAGGCCGTCGACCACGAGGCACGCGGACGCGCCGAAGAGGATGTCGTCGAGCAGCTCCGGGCGCTCCTCCGCGAGCGCCCCGGCGAGGTCGCGGCCGGCGATCTGCTCATGCACGGCGTCCGCCTCGACGTGCTCGTCGAAGTACTCCGCGACGTCGTCGCCGAACCCCACGCGGCGCAGCCCCTCTGCGTAGAAGCGGTTCGGGATCGACGAGGTCATCTCGAACGCGGCGAGGTGGCCGACGACGGCTCCGACCAGGCGCCGGTTCAGCCCGAACAGCGACATCGTGTTGAGTGAGGCGAGCGTGATCGCCGGCACGCGGTCGACGTACGCGCCGTACGCGTCGGAGAGCCCCGCGCCGCGCATCGCCCGGGCGAACAGCGCGGCGTGCACGCGATCCGGCCGTCCGCCGCCGTACTCGTCGGACTGGATCTCGACGAGTGCCGCCTTCGCGGATCCCGACAGACGAGGGATGGCCCAGGAGTGCGGATCGGCCTCGCGCAGCGTGTAGATCGAGCGCTGCACGAGGAACTCCCGCGCCTGCTCCTGCGTCGCCTTCTTCGCGAGGAAGCGCGCGAGACTCGGACCGCCGTCCTCCGCCGTCAGCGCGAACAGCGCGTCGGCGACGTCGTCACGGCGCGGCTCAGGACGTTCGGGCTGCGGGACGACGGCGCGCAGCCGCGCCTCGAGAGCCCCCTCCAGCACCGCCCGCGCCCGCAGCAGATCGGGGTCCCATTCGCGCGCGGCGTCGAACGCCTCGATGCTCCCGTAGGCGCTCGCGTAGAGAGCGAACAGTGCGAGCTGCACGTCCTCGTCTTCGACGATGTCCGTGCTCGACCCGACCGCGTGCACGGCGACGTCGACGACGTCCCGACACGGCCCCTCCTCCGCGAGCGCCGCGATCACCCGCTCGCTCAGCGGACCGCACGCACCGAAGGGCACGGGGGCGCGGGGTGTCCCGGGGGCGGGGGATGTCATGGGGGCGCGGGATGTCATGGGGGCGGCGGTCGCGGTCATGGAGGACTCCTCGGAAGCGGGGACCCCTCCACGGTGTCATCGACGACCTCCGCCCCGCGCGGGGGTTGACCGTCGCCCGCTCTGCCGGTACGCGACCGGTCGCCGCTCAGACCCGCCGGTACTCCGCCGAGACGGGGCATCCGAGCGGGTCGGCCGCGGCGAGGCCGACCCGGTTGAGGTAGGCGATCACGATGGCGTAGGACCGCAGCAGCGACGTCTCCGTATACGGCACGCCGTTGCTCGCGCAGTAGTCGCGCACGATCTCGCGCGCGCGGCCGAGGTGCGGGCGCGCCATGCTCGGGAAGAGGTGGTGCTCGACCTGGTGGTTGAGCCCGCCGAACAGGACGGTGGCCCACCACCCGCCGCGGATGTTGCGCGACGTGCGCACCTGCTTGCTGAAGAAGTCGAGCCGCGCGTCGGCCGCGATGACGGGCATCCCCTTGTGGTTGGGGGCGAACGACGCTCCCATGTAGATGCCGAAGACGGCGACCTGCACGCCCAGGAAGGCGCAGGCCATGCCGAACGGCAGCAGTGCGAACACGGGCACGAGCAGGAGCGCGAAGCGCACCACGAGCATCCCCAGCTCGATCCACCGCCCCTTCACGGGCCCGCGTGCGACGAGGTGGCGGATGCTCTGCACGTGGAGGTTGATCCCCTCGAACGCGAGCAGCGGGAAGAAGAGCCAGCCCTGTCGGCGCGTGATCCATCGCCGCAGCCCCCGAGCCTCCGCGGCGTCCTCCTCGAGGAAGGAGATCGTGTCGACGGCGATGTCGGGATCCTTGCCGACGCGGTTCGGGTTGCCGTGGTGGCGCGTGTGCTTGGCGTCCCACCAGCTGTAGCTCATCCCCACGACGGCGACGAGCACGCGGGCGAGCCTGTCGTTGGCCGGGCCGCTCGCGAGCACCTGGCGATGCGCCGCCTCATGGGCGACGAACGCGATCTGCGTGAAGACGATGCCGAGGGCGGCCGCGACGAGGAGCTGGAACCAGCTGTGGCCGAGGAGCACGAACCCGGCGGCGCATGCGGCGAGCGCGACCGCGAGCGCGGCGCCGACGAGGCCGTAGAACCACGGCGTCCGTCGGAGCAGGCCGAGCTCGCGCACGACGGCCGAGACGTGGGAGTACGCCTTCGCCGGCGCGGGGAAGTCGGTCGCCCGGGCGTAGGTCTGCCGGACGGGGCCCAGTCGAGTGGGAGGGGAGACGGCGGTGGAGGTCATGGACCTGACCTTCTTCGGTCGTGACAGCTGGCTGCCGGTGCGGAGCCAAAGGCGGTCGCCGATCGCTGCCTCCACCGTAGGTCATCGCACATGCGGCAGGCGGCATGTCAACCCGCAGCGGGCTCGGTGCCCGCCGGGATACCGTGACGACCATGATCGGCCATCGCGACCTCGCGGATTGGGTGGCCGACTACGCCTACGCCGTGCGGCGGCAGGCGTCGTCGCTGCTCCCGGGCGCGGGCGCCGACGCCTACCGCGACGGCGACCGCGCCCCCGTGGTCGTCGTACCCGGCGTCTACGAGTCGTGGCGGTTCCTCCGCCCGCTCATCCGCGCCGTGCACGCGCACGGCCATCCGGTGCACGTCGTCGACCCGCTCCGCAGCAACCGCGTGCCGGTCGCCGCTGGCGCGCGGCTCGTAGGCGAGCGGATCGCGGAGCGCGGGCTCACGGGGGCCGTGCTCCTCGCGCACAGCAAGGGAGGGCTCGTCGGCAAGCACGCGATGTCGTTCGGGCCGGTCGCCGACCGCATCGCGGGGATGGTCGCCGTCGCCGCGCCGTTCGGCGGTTCCCGCTACGCCCGGCTGTTCCTCACGCGCACGCTGCGGGCGTTCTCACCGCGCGATGCGACGATCCGTCGACTGGGAGGGGCGCTCACGGCGAACGAGCGGATCGTGTCGATCTCCGCGCGCTTCGATCCGCACATACCCGAAGGGAGCGTGCTGCCGGGAGCGCGCAACGTGGTGCTCGATCGCGGCGGGCACTTCCGCATCCTGGCCGACCCCGCGGTGCTGCGCGAGGTGCTCGACCTCGGCGCGCGCGCAGCGGCGCACGCATGAGACGAGTCAGGGCAGCGCGTGCTCGTGGACGGCCGTGGAGAGGCTCGTGCCGTTCAGCTCGAGGTAGAGGTGCCCCTCCGTCACCGAGACCGTGAGGGCGTTGCGGCGCTCGATGAGCGCGGCGGCCGCATCGACGAACCCCGCATCGAAGCTGCGCAGCACGATGGCGTCGGAACGGTGGATGGTCTTCCCCTCCCATGACGCGAGGAGCTTCACCGGGTCGCGGTGCGTGTACACCCGGGTGCGGCCGCCGAGCTTGCTCGCATAGTGGAGCCGTTCCGCGTCGGGGGCTCCCACCTCGATCCAGGCGGCCACCGCTCCCGTCAGGTCGCGGACGACGACCGCAGGCTCATCGGTCGACGAGATCCCCTCGCCGAAGCGGATGCCCTCCTCGTATTCGAGGCAGTACGCGAGCACGCGCGTCACCATGTAGGCGTCGGTCTCCGAGGGATGCCGCGCCGCGCGCAGGGCCAGCTCGTCGTACACGCCGCGGTCGACGTCGGCCAGCTGCACCGTGAAGGTGTGGATCATCGCGCCGATCGCCATGGCATCCGAGCCTACCGGCGTCGGGGCCAGACGCCCGTCTCAGGAGCGGTCGACGAAGTCGTACTCCTGGAAGGCCTCCACCTCGGTCGCCCACCGCGTCGCGACGAACTCGCGGTGCAGCGGATGGGCGTCGTAGGCGTCGTACGCCTCCTGATCGTCGAACAGCATCGAGAACTGCCAGTCGAGGTCGCTCTTCGCGCTCACCTGCCGGCGCACCGTGAAGTCGCGCACCCCGGCGATGACGGTGAGCGTCTCGTGCGCCGTGTCGAGGAAGAGCGCCTCCTCGGGCGATCCGGCCGGGTGGCTGAGACGGAAGACGACGGTGTGCAGGATGGCCATCCCCTCATCCTCGCAGGCGCGGCACCCAGCACGGCACGCGATCGCGATACGCGCGGAAGGCGTCGCCGAACCGCGCCTCCAGGTCCGCCTCCTCGAGCGGTCGCACGGCCGCGTTCCACACGAGCGAGCCGGCGAGCGCATAGGCCACGACCATCCACGACCCGATGAGCAGGCCGACGGCCGCGCCCTGCGCGATGCCCGCGAGCGCCATCGGGTTCCGGACGAACCGGTACGGGCCGGCGATGACGAGGCGTCGGGCCGTCGCCGAGGGGAGGGGCGTTCCTGCTCCGCGCGAGGACATCGTCCACCCTGACCACGCACCGAGAGCGCTCGCGACCACGAGGAGTGCGCCGCCGGCCACCCGCACCGGGACGGGGAACGCCACGTCCAGCCCCCAGCGCCGCTCGATCCACAGGATGACGAGAGGCGCCACCACGAGGAACAGCCCCCAGAACGCGACGATCTGGCGCGCCGTGCGCGACCGGTGCACACGCCGCGTCGCGTCGGACGCGACCCGGATGGCGAATGGCCCCACCAGAATCCGCTCGGCGGGCACCCGCCCCGTGAGCACGAGCACGGCCGCGACGAGCGAGCCCGCTGCAGCCGCGATCATGAGCAGCGCGCCCCATCCTGCGGCCTGCGAGGCCGTGGCGTAGACGGCCATGCCCGCGGCGACGAGCACGGTCCACGCGGTGGCGATGACGACGGCGGGACGCCACGCGCATGCGGCGAGCACAGAGGCGACGACGAACAGCGGCATGTCGAAGGCGGCCATCGACACGGCGTCGATTCCGCCGAGCGTCGCCCGGCGGATCGGCGGCATCGTGAACACGGCCGCCCACCACGCAGCCCCGGCGGCGGCCTGGAACGCGAAATACGCGCGGCCGTGCCTCGCCGTCAGGCGGGCGACGCCGCGTGCGGGTCGGACGCTCGCCATGAGGCGAGCCTAGGCGGGCCTCCGGTCGGGAGGGTGCGGCGGGCGCCTCGGACGCGCCCGCCGCTCCCCGGGATCACCGTCAGGGCACGGGCGATCCCGGGACCGCATCGGCAGAGGGGGAGGTGTGCCGAGCGGATTCCATCCTGCCGCGGACAGAAGTCCCTCGAGGCGGCTCGGGGTGGGTGCGGGCCACCCAGGGAGAAGGCGGGGCGGGAGGCGTCGCCACCTCGACCGCCCCGCCCGACGACGGCCCGGACCACCGCACCGTCGTCGCTGCGAGGGGGCGCGTGCAACCCGCGCTCGCCGCCCGCAGGCCGGTCGCCCCGGCGAGCCGGGGCTCTGGGTCAGTCGACGGCGTCCTTGACGTCGTCGCCGGCCTTCTTGAGCTTCGCCTTCGCCTGGTCGGCGTGGCCCTCGGCCTCCAGCTTCTCGTCGTCGGTCGCCTTGCCGGCGGCCTCCTTCGCCTTCCCGCCGAGATCCTCGGCTGCGTGCCTGATCTTGTCGTCGAGTCCCATGGATGCTCCTTCCGTTGACGTGGCATCCACGATGCCTCGCCCCGGACCATCCGTGGAGGGGGTTGGCAGGAGCGCGGCGATCGGTTATCGCTGCGTTCCCGTCACACGGCGACCGCCTCGGGAGTGAGGACGACGCCGCCGAGCTGGTTGGCCTCGTCGGTCATGCCGACGATCCACCGCATGTTGAGCTCCGGCGGCTCCGGCTCGTCGAAGTCGAACCGCAGGGGGATGGCCGGATGCACCCAGATCGTGGTGCGTCCCGCGGGCCCGCTGCCGCAGGGGTGCGTCCACGAGACCGCGAAGCTCTCCTGCCTGCGGAGCTTCGAGATGATGACGACTTTCAGATGGGAGAGGGCCCGATCGTCGATGTTGATTCGCGCTCCCCCGCCGTTTCCGTATGTGAGAGTGCCCATGATCCCGACAGTACGCCGGATGCCTGCCGATATCCTGCCCTTGACAGGGGCAGGGGCAGGGCAAGGGCTTCAGCTCGGGGCTAGGAGAAGTGCAGCGCGTTGATCCCGAAGCCGGGCAGCGGGCGGAGCACGAAGTCGGGCCCGACCGCCTCCTGCACGACCACCTCGACGGTGTAGTGGACCTCGGCGGCGAGCAGATGGCCGGCGTAGGCCGCGCCACCCTGCTCCTTGACTCCGGCCGCGATGTGGAGGTGGACGGAGGGGCCGCCGTCCGCGAGCCCGATGGACCCCGACCCGACGCCCTCGAGGTAGGTCACCTCGACCTGCTGCGGGAGCGGGGGCTCCGGGTCGGCGACGGGCTCGGTCGCCGCGATGAGCCGCGCGCTGCGGAACGCGCCGAAGAACTCCACCGTCGCGGCACGGACGCCGATGCGCTCCGCCCACGCGGAGACGGTGCCGACGAGCTCCTCGCCGGGCTCGAGAACGAGCACCCACCGGCGCCCGGCGACGATCTGTGCCGACCGCACGTCAGGGCCGCTCGGCGGAGGACGGACGGTCTGCGGCGGAGACGCTCATCTGCTCAGCCTACGGTCCGCATACGCGCGAAGAGGCGGGGAGGGTGCGACCCGCTCCTCCCCCGCCTCCGCAGCTCCTCCTCGCGTCCGGCCCGAAACGCCGACGGCCCCGCTCGAGAGCGGGGCCGTCGGCGAGCGCGGTGGCGATCAGGCGCCGCACACCTCGGTGAGCTCGGTGGAGGCGTCCGTGAGCTCGGTGGTCGTGGCGGTCATCGCCTCCGTCGCCTCGGTGAGGGCGTCGACGTCGGAGGTGTCGATCGACGCCATGTCCTGCAGCTGCGTGGTGAGGTCGCTGAACGCGCCGGCGAACTTCTCGTAGACGGGCTTCACCTCGTCGTTGGTGATGTCTTCGCCGAGGCTCGTGATCTCCTCGTCGACGGACGCGATGAGCTCGTCGATGGCGTCGGCGTCGCCCGAGAGCGCCGCGCTCTGCAGCTCGGCGCCCTGCGCGTTGAGCTCCTCGGTGCCGTTCGTGAGGATGTCGCACGCGTCGGCGACCGACTGGCCGCCGGCGGAGCAGCCGGCGAGGATCGGGAAGAGGGCGAGGGCCGCGACGGCGGCCATGGTCGTGGTGCGTGCAGTGCGGATGGGCATGTGATTCTCCTGTCGTCGGAACGAGACGGGCCGCCCATGCCGCGCAGCGCAGCGCGCGCACGACGTCCCCCCTTCCTCGACCGTATCCCACCGATACCCGCCGACGCAGGGGTCGCAGTCCCCGTTGCGGCCGCGGCATGCGGCGTGCTCGCCTCGCCGGTCGGTCCGCACGCGACCCGCCAGCGGAGGGGCGTCAGCGCCGCCGCATCGCCGAAGCGAGGTATCCCGTCGTCCCCACGAGCACGGCGCAGTACGCGACGAGCCACCAGGGCACCGGCCAGGCATCCGGCGTCACGACCTCGGGGATCTCCGTCGCGTCGATGCGCTCGGCCGTCACGAGGATGCGGTGGCTGTTGACCCCGAGGGGCGTGCAGGTGACGAGCGTGAGCAGGTCGCTGCCCGCGACGGGGCGCAGCGCGTCGACATCCGTCGGGAGCACCACCTGCACCTCGGTGACGCGATATGCGAGCGTCTCGCCGTACACGTCGATCTCGATGACGTCGCCGTCGTCCATCTCGTCGAGGCGTGTGAAGAGCGTCGCCTCGGTGAGTCCCCTGTGGCCCGTGAGGACGGTGTGCGAGCCCGCCCCGCCGATGGGCAGCGACGTGCCCTGCAGGTGCCCGACGCCCTGGCGCAGGACGTCGGCAGCGGTGCCGTGGTAGATCGGCAGATCCACGTCGATCGACGGGATCCGGATGCGGGCCATGGTGCCGTCGCCCGCGTCGAGGAGCGACCAGTACGGGTCGTCGGCGTCGACGACCGTCTCCTCCGTGATCGCGCCGAACGGGTCGGGGATGGCCCCGCCTCGGAGCAGATCGTTGTACTCCTCGGCGTCGGCGAGTCGATCGGCCCTGTCCTCGGGGGCGAGGGCGCTGACCGCCTCCGTGTAGCGGTCGCCCGCCGCGGCCTGGATGCGGTCGGCGAACCAGGATGCGGCGGCGGGATACAGCATGGTGGCGCTGCCCAGCAGCACGAGGAGGGCGATGAGCACGGCCGACCACCGGTGCCGTCGGCGCGCCCGCGCGAGCGAGGCGCGCGTCGGGGCGACGGCGGTGCGGCTCGTGCTCATGGCTCCCTCTCGTGGCGGAGGGGCCGCCCGTGTGGACGGCCCCTCGGATGGCGTCGCGTCAGGCCGCGGCGCGGGCGCTCCGGCGTCGCACCACGGCGATGCCGACGGCGAGCAGCACGGCGGCGAGACCGCCGCCGATGAACAGGCTCGGCCCGGCGCCACCCGTGAGCGGCAGCTGGAACGGCGGGACCTGCTCGTTGGCGACCGAGATGGCGGTGCTCGCGGTGCCGCCCTCGACGACCGTCACGGCGATCGGGTCGGCGTCGAGGACGTAGCCGAGCGGTGCCGCCGTCTCGACGAGCGTGTAGTCGCCCGCCTTCAGGTCGACCGTCGCGACGCCGTTCTCATCCGTCACGATGTGCGCGACGACCTCGCCGGCCGCGTTGAGCACGTCGAACTCGGCGCCCGCGAGCGTGAGGCTCGTGTCGTCGGCGGAGTGCTTGAGCACCTGCAGGCTTCCCCAGGACGTCTTCACCGGCTCCGACTCCTGGCCGTGGTCGTGGTTCGGGTCGTTGACGAACACCGTCGCGCTGTTCTCGATGGCGCCGTCGCCGAGGGCGTTGATCGTCGTGTCGAGCACGACCGTGACGGCAGCGCCGGCGACCGTCTCGAGCTTGGCGAGGCCGCTCGCGGTGAACGACACCGCGAACGACGGCCCGGGGGCGATCGTGTAGTCGGCCGGGTCGAGTGCGAGGCCGTCGACCGCGACCGTGGCGCCGATGTAGGTGAGGCGCGGGTCGAGCGTGTCGGTGATCTCGTAGTGCGTGAGGCTCTGCCCGTCGACGACGGCCGGCACGGTGGCCGTGATCGTCCATCCGATGTGGTCGCCGATGACGTACGCGTCGGAGTCGTCGACGGTCTTCGTCGGCGCTTCGGTGACGGTGTTCTTCGGGTAGACGTGCACGTCGTACAGCCAGTCGCCGTCCACGGCGAGCGGGATGGTGACGAGGAAGGGAGCGCCCGTGATCGTCACGCCGTTGTCGCCCGTGTCGGTCTCCGACACGAGGTACAGGCCGACCGGCAGGTCGCCGAAGACGGCGTCTCCGGCGGCGTCCGTGGTCTGCGACTGCGCGGCTCCGAGCGTGTGGTCGGCCTGCACCGAGGCGGCCGTCAGCCCCTCGATCTCCTGCCAGTCGGCGGGGTCGGTCAGGTCGATGTCGGTGACCTGCTGCACCGTGAAGGTGACCCCGGCGAGCGGCGTGAGCCCGGTCGTGTCGACCTGGGTGCCGTCGTTCGGCAGGCCCGTCGCCGTATCGGGCTGGGCGAACTTGTGCACGCTGATCGAGCCGGTCGCGTCGGGGTCGATGTTCTGCGCGGCGCTCGCGGGTGCGACGGCGCCGAGCGCGAGCACGGCGCCGAGCGCCGCCGCGCCGACGGCCGCTGCGAGGCTCCGCAGGCGGCGAGGAGGATGTCCGGACATGGTGCCCGTCCTTTCGTGGAGAGGGTGGTGAGGTCGTATCGGATGGCGGTGGTGCCGCCGGATGGCGGTGGCCGACCCGCAGGCGCGGTCGGTCGGGGCTGCCGCGCACGCGGCAGAGCGGAGGGAGGCCGGCGCGAGCCGGTCACTCCCCCGATGACGCGCGTCGTCGCAGGACGACGACGAGCCCGATGAGGAGCCCCGCCGCGACGATGCCGCCGCCCGCGAGGAGGTAGGGGGTGGATCCGGCGCCGCCCGTGAGCGGCAGGGTCGGCACGGCGACGTCGCGGTTCACGAACCGGTAGATCTCGTGCGCGCCCCGGGCGACCGTGGCCGTTCCGTCGGATTCGACCCAGTTCGCGGGATCGGCGAGCGCGGCGGGGTCGTCGGGATCGCCCGTGAAGTGCTCGATCGCGATCTGGACGTAGGTGCCCTCGTAGGCGGGCGCCGCGGTGTCGTCGACCTCGGCCAGGTCGTAGGCGACGTCGCGGTCGACGACCACGGTGTTGGCGGTCGTGGGCTCGTCGTCGCCGTCGACCGTCAGCGGCTGGGCGTCTCCGGTCCGGGCGGTGAGGTCCCACGCCGACGGGTCGGCCGTGCCGCCGTTGGGCGATTCGACGACCTTCAGGATCGTGAGGGTGCTGACGCACTCGACCGTGTTGACGACGGCGACCGTCTGCTGCCCCGCCCGGATGGCGACGTCCACGGCGAGCGGCTGCTCGCCGTCGATCGACGCCCCCGACGCGATCGCGCTCTGCACCGTGCACCCGGCGAGCGCGGCGTCGATCGTGGTCGTCTCGTCGAGCGAGACCACGTCGCCCGCGACGAGGCCCGTCGTCTCGGCGCCCCACGGCGTGACGACGGGGCCGTCGCCTGCGTCGACCGTCAGCTGCGCCGAGAGTCCGTCGGGCTGGTCGCCGTCGGCGAAGGTCTCGCCGTCGACGATCCAGGTCTTGGTCACGATGAGGCTCGCCTCGGCCGGCTCGTTGACGATGACGCACTCGAGCGCCTGGCCGGCGGCTCCCGCGGGGATGGTCAGCTGTCCCGTCGCGCCGTCGCCCTCCGCGACGGTCGCGCCGCTCTGGTCGGTGCAGGTCCAGGCCGAGGTGTACTGGTCGAGCGCAGAAGCGGAGCCGGTCGCCATCGTCTCGGCGAACGTGTAGACCGCACCCGGGTCGACCTCGACGGCGTCGATGCGCTGCGGCTGCTCGCCCACGGCGCTCCCGCTCGTCGTGGCGGCGCCGATCTCGGTGCCCTGTGCGTCGGCGAGGGAGAGGACGAACTGGTCGTCCTCGTCGACGCGGGCGACGACATCCTTCACGATCGTGAGCTCGGCGGGCCGCGCGTCGTTGGCGAACGTGCAGTCGATCGCCGCGGTGCCGATCCCCGAGGGCACGGTGATCGTGCCGGATGACCCGGTGCCGGTCGAGAGCGTCGTCTGCGCGCCCGTGACGCGATCGGTGCGCACGCACGTCCAGCTGCTCGCGTAGGCGGCGAGCGCCGAGCCGGAACCGGATGCCATCGCCTCGCGGAACGCGTAGGTCGATCCCGGCGTCACGACCACGGGACCGGCTGCCTGCGGCTGGACGCCGTTCGCCTGGCCGCTCGTGGTGGCGGTCGCGAGGGTCGACGAGCCCTGCGCCGAGGTGAGGACGAACTGGTCGGCGGCGACCGCGCGTCCGCCGACGACATCCTTGTGGACGGTGAGCGTCGGTCGTGGGCTGTTGGAGAAGGTGCACGTGATCGGCAGTCCCGACTGCGACGACGCGATCGTCAGCGTGCCGGTCGCGCCGCTGCCTGTCGCGAGCGTCTGCGTCGAGCCGGCGAGCGTCGTGACGGTGCAGGTCCACGACGACGCGTACCGCGCGAGCGGCGTCGCCGAGCCGGGCGCCATCGTCTCGGAGAAGGTGTACCTCGTGCCGACGGTGACGGGCACGGGTCCTGCCGTCTCGGCCTGGATGCCGTTCGCGGCGCCGGTCGTCGTCGCCGAGGTGATCGACGTGGAGCCGGCGGCGATGCCGAGCGTGAACTGGTCGCTCGCGGCGGAGCGGGCGACGACATCCTTCTTGACGGTGAGCGTCGGCGGCGTCGCGCAGCTGGAGAGGTCGGTGCTCGACGTGCCGCCCGAGGTGAGTCCGGTCGTGACGGTGGCGAGGAACTGCCAGGTCGACGGGTTGTAGCGCACCATCGTCGAGCCGTTGGAGAGCAGGATGTTGCCGTCGGTGTCGAAGGCCACGCCGTTGACGGAGGTGATGCGCGACGACACGTCACCCGAGTTCAAGCGCGTGGCGGTGAGGGTGCGGGTGGCGGAGGGCGTCGCGACGGCGGTGGCGATCGTCGCGGACGTGATCGTGAAGATCGTCGTCGAGGTCGTCGATCCGACGACGTAGAGGTTGCCCTGCGCGTCGAACGCCATGTCGCCGTTGAGCGATCCCGTGATGCCGGTATCGAAGCCGCCGAGCGCCTGGTAGGCGGCGGTGGTGGGGTTGAAGCTGTAGAGCTGGAAGCGGCCGTTGTTGAAGAGACCGAACATGAACAGCCCGGTGGCGGGGTCGACGGCGCCCGCGACCACCTGGTACGTCGACTGGTTGGTCGTCATACCGCCCGCGGTTCCCGAGCCGTCGGCCCAGGTCCAGACGCCGGTCGACGCGGTGTAGACCATGGCGCGGACGCGGTGCTGACCGCCCACCGTCCAGCGCTGCAGGGCGTACGCCCTCGATCCGTCGGAGGCGATGCCGAGGCCGTTGGCCTCGTCGATGCCGGTCTTCGTCTGGTTCCCCACCGTCCAGGTGAGCGAGCCGGGCGTCGCGACCTGCGTGATCGTGCCCGTGGACGACACCGACTGGAGCGCGCCGTTGGCGCGCAGCGAGTAGCTCGTGCCCGACGAGCACACGAGGTTGGCGGCGGCGGATGCCGGCGCCTGCGGCACGACGACGAGCAGCGTCACCAGCAGTGCGAACGCGGCGATGGCTGCCGCGACCCGTCCCCAGACGAGATCGTGAAAATGGCACGACAATTTACGCCCTCCCCTCCCCAGAACAAGGCGACGTCGGCCGCCGCGCATGCTCTCGGGTGGAGCGGATCGACGACCTCGGCCGAAGCTACCCGCGAAATAACGGCAATAGCAAATCTGTCAGCCAAATACACCCGGTATTCTGCAATGGCGGAAAACTTCTTCTCGATCGGGAGAATTCCGTGTCGATTCGCGTAATGGAATGTCTCTTCCGGAGTCCTGTGACCCCGCGCGTTCGCCTCCCCGCGTCGGTGGAGCGAGCGAAGCGAGCCGAAACGGGGTGACCCTTCCTGCCTCTCCTCCCTGGTCGTTCGGCGAGCGGAGCGAGATGAGACGGGGTGGGGTTCTCCCGCCGACCGCCTTCTGGTGGTCGAGCGAGCGGAGCGAGACGAGACATGGTGGGCTCTCCGCCCACCCGCCTTTCCGGTCGTCGAGCGAGCGGAGCGAGGCGGAGCGAGGCGGGGTTCTCCGCCCGCCCTCCGTTCCGGTCGTTGAGCCAGCGGAGCGAGTCGAAACGTCGCGAGGGCCCCTCCCTCCCTCCTTTCCGGTCGTCGAGCGAGCGGAGCGAGACAGAAGGCGGCGACCTCCCCCCTCGCGCCGACCGTCTGGTCGTCGAGCGAGCGCAGCGAGGCGAAACGCGGTGGGATTCTCCGCCCGCCCTCCGTTCCGGTCGTTGAGCCAGCGGAGCGAGTCGAAACGTCGCGAGGGCCCCTCCCTCCCTCCCTCCTTTCCGGTCGTCGAGCGAGCGGAGCGAGACAGAAGGCGGCGACCTCCCCCCTCGCGCCGACCGTCTGGTCGTCGAGCGAGCGCAGCGAGGCGAAACGCGGTGGGATTCTCCGCCCGCCCTCCCTTCTGGTTATTGAGCGAGCGGGAGCGAGGCGAAACGTCGCGAGGTTCCCGCCCGTGCCCCCTGCTCCGGGTCGTTGAGCGAGCGGAGTGAGCCGGGACGCAGTGACCTTCCCCCTCCCACCCTGGCCCGTTTCGTGACCTTTCCGTGACCTCCGTGGGGTCGGGATGGTCTCGTTCAACCGTTCGAATGTCGGTGGTGCCGCGGATGATGGGTGTATGGCAGGACGGAAGCCGAGGTTCGCAGGAGGGTCGTCGTGGGAGGCGACCCCTGCGGAGGTGCGCACGATCGGGAACGTGCGCGACCTGATCCTCGAGCTGCGTGCGGACCGGGCCCGGTTGGATGGGCTGGAAGCGGGAGCGTTCGCTGCGGCCGCGCGGGTCGCGGAAGCGCAGACCGCGCGGTGCGGGGATGCGTCCGGGTACGGGTTCCCGTGGCGGTCGATCGCCCTGGAGCTCGCCACGGCCCTGCGTCTGTCTCCGGGTGAGGTGGAGGCGCGGCTCCGGCAGGATCTCGCCCTGACCGACCGGTTCCCTGTGGTGGCGGAGGCGTTGCGTCGTCAGGTGATCACGCGTCGTCAGGCGGACATCATCCGCGAACACGGGGAACGACTCCCCGCCGAGGTGGTGGAGGAATACTCACGGCGTGCCGTGACGTACGCGGAGGACGCGACACCGGGGCAGGTGCGGGTGTTCGCGAAGAGCCTCGCCGGGGTCCTCGACCCGGCACCCCTGCCCGAACGGCACCGGCGCGCCCTGGACCGGAGAGGAACCCGGGTGCGGGCTCTCGACGACGGGCTGGCGGAGTTCATCCTCACCGACGACGCCGCGAAGATCACCGCGATCCACGACCGCCTCACCACGATCGCGAAACCCATCGCCGCGGAAGAGAAGCGACTCGCCGCCGAAGAGAAGAAGCGGCGGACGGCTCAGGGCGAGCAGGCGCAGCGGGCAGAAGCATCCGGACCGACCGGGCCCGGCATGGCGAGCGGCGCGGTGACGCGGAATGCGTTCGGGATGCGCGTCAACGGTGACGGTGTCGCGGTCGACGCGAACGGGTACGCCACCCACCCCGATGCCCCGCGGAACGGAGACCGGCGGACGGTCCGGGTGAGCCTTCCGGGATGCTCGATGATGCGGGAGCATGTCGAGGTGTTCCACGACGGCACCTGGTACCCGCACGACCCCGCCCTTCCCCTCCGGCCCACCGCGGA
>NZ_JBSHGQ010000051.1:0-21229 GCF_053617895.1 Microbacterium sp. NPDC055683
AAGCGGGGCCGTTCGCGGAGTCGGGTCGTGTCGGATCAGAGACCCGAGCCCTCCAGGGTGCCCGTCGTCTGCTGGCCGTCCTGGTAGGCGATGCAGGAGATGAGCCGGTCGTTGAGCGTCGGGTCGGTCCAGGTCGCCTCGGTCGGGGTGAGGTACTGGACGTAGATCGCGCTCGTGTCGTAAGGCGTGCCGATGAAGGCCTCGAAGGCGCCGATGCAGCCCTCGTCGGCGGCGTCGGACACGGCCTGGTCGCCGGGCCAGTCGCCATCGGGCATCGTGACCTCGTAGTAGACCTCGCCGTCGTGCGGCTGGTCGCAGGGAACGACCTCGACGTCGGTGACCTCGCCCTCCGCGGGCGTTCCGATGCAGTCGCCGACCGCGACGGAGAAGACGTCGACCGTGCCGCCCTCGGTGACCTCGTTGGTCTCCTCGTCGCGGGTCGCGGTGTCGCCGCTGAGCAGGTTGGCGATGCTCGAACATCCGCCGAGCGAGAAGGCGAGGGCGACCGCGGCGCCGGCGACGAGGACGCGGCGGGTCGGGAAGGTGCGGATCATGCGATTACTCTCCTGTGTGCGTAGTCCGGGACGACAGGCGAGAACCCCATCCCCCTGGGAGAACGCTACGCCCCGCCTGTGTGCCGGCGCAAAGTCGCATTCTTCGGAATAGGGCGATATAACGTGACGCGATCAGGCGTCGAGGTCGTCGACACCCGGCATCCAGCTCACGCCGGGGCGCCCCCACCCGCGCTTCTTCGCGATCTTCTGCGCCGTCTTCCAGTCGCCGTCCGACAGTCGGTCCACGTAGATGATGCCGTCGAGGTGGTCGAACTCGTGCTGCATGATGCGCGCTCGCCAGCCGTCGACCTCGATGCGCACCTCGCGGCCCTCGAGGTCGATCCCCGTCACGATGACGCGATCCGATCGGCGCAGCGGGAATCGCTCGCCCGGGAACGACAGGCATCCCTCCGACTCGGCGTCCTCGTCGGGCGAGCCGGGCTCCGCCGGCGTCATCCACAACTCGGGGTTGAGGATCTCGCCGCGCCAGGGGTTCCCCTCGTCGTCCTCGTACGTGTAGGTGTAGATCCGCAGCGGCACGCCGACCTGGGGCGCGGCGAGCCCCACGCCGGGCGCCGCGTCCATCGTGTCGTACATGTCGCGCACGAGCGCGCGGATCTCGTCCGTGATCTCGTCGACGGGGGCGGCAGGGGCGTGGAGGACGGGGTCGCCCCACACGCGGATCGGAAGAACGGCCATCCCTTCAGGGTAGTCGGCGCACCGGGAGGATAGTCTCGACGGGTGAGCGGGGGAGGAGCGGGCGCGATGGTTCCGATGGCGACCGATGTCGGCGAGCAGCTGGTGGGGGCGTTCCAGAACCCCGGGCTCCTGCTGGGCATCCCGCTCGCGATCGCGGGAGCGGTGTTCATGTCGCTCGGCGCGCAGTACCAGAGCCAGGGCGTCAAGAAGGTGGAGCGCCTCGCGGGCGAGAACGGCCGCACGGGCCTCGGCGCGGCGCACCTCCTGCGTCTGCTGACGCGCCCGTCCTGGATCATCGGGACGATCCTGCTGGGCGTCGCGATCGTCTGCCAGCTCAGCGCGATCAGCGTCGCGCCGCTCATCGTCGTCCAGCCCCTCGGCGCGATCTCCCTCGTCATCACGACGCTGCTGAACGCGCAGGTGACGGGTCACATGCCCACCCGCACATCGCTCACGGCGATCGGCCTGTGCGTGGGCGGAATCCTCGTCTTCGTGCTCGTCGCCGCGATCTTCGCGACCGAGCGACCCATCACCGACACCGAGCTCCTCGTCGTCCTCGCGATCCTGCTGATCGCGATCATCCTCCTCGGCGGCGTCTGGCTCGTGCTGCGCCGTCGCATCGGCGCCCTCTTCTACATCACGGCCGCCGGCGTGCTGTACGGGTTCGTCGCGACGCTCGCGAAGGTCATCATCAAGCGGATCCAGGCGGGGGAGTGGGACTGGACGCTGCTCCTGTGCGGCATCGCGCTGCTGGCCGCGGCGGCGGCGGGCGGGTACTTCGTGCAGACTGCGTACGCGTCGGGTCCGCCTGATCTCGTCATCGCCGGGCTCACGGTGATCGACCCGATCGTCGCCGTGCTCATCGGCGCGATCGTGCTCGGCGAGGCCGCGAACGCTCCGCTGTGGGCGCTGGTCCTCTTCGTGATCGTCGGCGGTGTCGCGTCGTTCGGCGTCTTCCTGCTCGCCCGCCACCATCCGCAGGTCGTGAGCGAGAGCCAGGAGATCGGCATCGAGCGAGGCTCGTCCCACGGCGAGCGGGAGTCGTCGTCGGACACGGCGCTCGACGCGCTGCGGCAGGCGAAGGACCCCGACGATCTGCTCGCCCGCCGTCGCGCGCCGGACGACGCCGACGAGCCGCGATAGGCTCGTCTCTGCAGGGGGCGGTGGCCAAGCTGGTGAAGGCAGTGGGCTCATAACCCAACGATCGCGGGTTCAAGTCCCGCCCGCCCTACCGAGCGCGGCTGCGTCAGAATGGTCGGATGGCGGACGACCCGATCGACGAGATCGCGGCGGAGCTCGCGGTCGCCGACCCCCGTGCGTTCGTCGCCACCCGCGCGGAGCGGGCGACCTCGCTCGGCGACAGGGAGCTCGCGGCGCGTGTTCGCGCCCTCCGGAAGCCGCTCGCCGCCGCCTGGGCGGTGAACCTCCTCGCGCAGCGGTTCCCGGCGGAGATCGACCGCATCGGAGCCCTCGCGGCGGAGCTCATCGCGGCGCAGGCGTCGGGGGACAGGACATCCGTCTCGGAGCTCGGACGACGTCGCCGCGCGCTCGTCGACGAGCTCACCTCGCATGCCGCGGCACTCGCGGAGCGCCGCGGACAGGCGCTCACCACGGCGACACGAGCCGCTGTGGCGCAGACGCTCAACGCCGCCGTGCTCGACCCTCGTGCGGCCGCCGCCGTGGCGTCCGGGCGCCTCATCCGTCCACTCGAGCCCTCAGACGGCCTCGTGCTCGCCCTCGCGGGCACGCCGCCGCGTGCGGCGCGCGACCGAGCGCCCGAGGCTCCCCGCGGCGAGCCGACCGAGACGATGCGTGCGGCGGCCCCGGATGCCGACACGGCGTATGCCGACGCGGCTGCGGAGCGGAGACGGGGCGCGCGGCGGGCCGTCGCCGAGGCGGAGTCCGCTCTGCGGGCGTGGCGGGAGCGACGCGACGAAGCCGTCGCGCGCGCCGGCGACGCGGACGAGCGGATCTCGAGCCTCCTTCGCGAGCTCGCGCGGGCGCGCCGCGAGGCGTCGACGGCGCGAGACGAGCTCGATCGGATCGAGTCGGACGGGGAGCGCCTCGCGGAACGGCTGCGGGATGCGCAGGGGCTGCTCCGAGAGGCTGACCGGTAGCGTGGGAGGATGCCCGTCGAGTACGTCTTCGCGCCCGTCGCCGACATCCCGCCCCGTCTCCTCTACCGCATCCTCTGGCTGCGCGTGAGCGTGTTCGTCGTCGAGCAGTCCGCGGCCTACCCCGAGATCGACGGCCGCGACATCGAGGAGGGCGCGCTCCTCGGATGGGCGGAGGAGACGGGTGACGTGCTCGGCACACTGAGGGTGCTGCGCGAGGACGGCGCGATGCGCATCGGCCGTGTGGCGACATCCGCCGCGGCGCGAGGACGCGGCATCGGCGCCGACCTCATGACGCGCGCCGTCGCCGTCTGCGTCGCCGAGCAGCCGTCCGCTCCGATCCTCCTCGACGCGCAGGCGCATCTCGCCGACTGGTACGCCCGGTTCGGGTTCGCCGTCTGCGGAGAGCCGTTCGAGGAGGACGGCATCCCGCATGTGCCGATGCGCCGCGAGACGGGGGACTCCGCGTGATCGCCGAGATCGTCGTCGTGTGCACGGGCAACATCTGCCGGTCGCCCATGGCGGAGGTCGTCTTGCGCGAGCGTCTCGCCGAGGCCGGTCTCGACGTCGCCGTGAGGTCGTCGGGCGTGAGCGACGAGGAGCTCGGCAATCCCGTCGACCCGCGGGCCGCCGCGATCCTCGCGGGGGCGGGGTACCCCGTGCCGCAGCGGACGGCGCGCGTCTTCGGCGCAGAGGACCGCGACGCCGATCTCGTGCTCGCGATGACCCGGCGGCATCGGGCGGAGATCCTGCGGCACGGCGTGGCACCCGAGCGCGTGCGCCTCTGGATGGAGTTCGTGCCCGGCGGCGGCGAGGCCGACGTCTCCGACCCCTGGTACGGCGGACGCGCCGACTTCCTCGAGACGCTCGCGCTCATCGAGGCAGGCGCCCCCGGGGTCGTCGAGCTCGTCGAGGCCGGGGCGAGCTGAGCCGCCTCAGTGGGTGTGCACGCCGTGCAGCTCGCCGTGCGGCACGGCGAGCTCGCCGGCCTCCGAAGACGCGAGTGCGGGCGTGGTCACGGCGGCGACGAGGAGCGCGCCCGTGACGAGGGCGACCGTCCCCGATGACCTGTGCGCGCGTCGCGATGCTGGCGCATCCTCGCTCCCGCGCCTCAGGACGACGGCCGCGGACGCCGCCACGATGAGCACCAGAGCGCTCAGTGCGAGCCAGCCGAGCCATCCGATGCCGCCCGTCATGACGAGCGCGACCCCGGCGATGAGCACGCCCATCGCGACCGCGAGCGCGACGCGGGGCACGGGCGGCGCGTCACGACGGAGGGCGGCCGCCCCCCAGCCGAACGCCGCGATCGCGATGGCCGCCGACGCGATGCCCACGGCAAGCGGCGACTGAGCGGATACGGAGAAGAGGATGAGGCCCGCACCCCACGACGAGAGTGCGGGCCACCACCGGAGCATCATCACGCCGCGATGCGCTGATCCGCACGGTCGGCGCCGAGGCCGACGCCGAGGAGCACGAGCGCGCTCGCGAGGTGCAGGATGTGGTCCGCCGTGTTGAGGGCGAGGACGTTGAGCGCCGTCCCGGCGAGGAAGAAGCCGACGACGCCGAGGGCGAGGTAGGCCGCGCCGACGGCGATGTTGACGCCCTTCGCCGCCCGTGCACCCGACAGGCCGGCGATGAGGAGAGCCGCGCCGATGAGCAGGTGGGCGACGTTGTGGAACGGGTTCACGGCGAACACGCCGAGCAGCAGACCGCCATCGGTGGCGAAGAACGAGACGCCGCCTGTCACGGCGAAGCCGAGGAGCCCGACGAGCAGGTAGACGGCGCCGAACACGACGCCGATGATCCGGTTGGGTGATGTACGCATGGTGCGCCTCTCTTCCGCGAGCACGGTCTCTCCGTGTCGCCTGTTGTTCGGAGCGCATGCGCAGACGGATGGCACACCGATAGCGTGAGGGGATGGATGACGGCCGGCCGGGGTGGACCGCCCGCTACGAGGCGGAGTCGGGAGCGCAGATCGCAGCGATGGCCGGAGCCCTCGTCGGGGTCGTCCTGGGTCTCTGGCTGTGCGGAGGCCGCCTGACGCCGCTGTGGGGGGCCGAGGGATCCGTCGGCATCGTCGCGGCATTCGCCGGCGCCGTCACGGGGCTGCCGACAGCGGCGATCGTGTACCTGCGCGTGGCGTCGCGACGCGTGTGGTGGCGGCGACGGCATCGGCTGCGCCGAACGCTCGACGTCGCCGGAGTGTCGATCTCCGCCACGGCGGTGCCGGCGCTCGTGATGCTCTCGACGTTCGCCGTCTTCGGCCGCGCCTTCCGCGATCTCGCCCTCGACGGGCTCGCAGCCACGGCCGTGGTCGCGCTGGTCGCCGCCACAGCGGGATACGCGCTCGCCCTCCTCGCGTACGGCCTCGACACGCGCAGCCTCGCCGTGCTGCTTCTGCTGTTCGTCGTCGGCGGCGTGTTCGCGAGCATGCTCACGGCCGACGACCCTGCGTGGTGGACGCTGAACTTCTCCATGCTCGGCGCGGGCGGGTACACCTCGAGCGCCGTCTTCAACGTCACGATCATCGTGGCGGGCGTGATGCTCCTGACGCTCGCCGACTACCTCACGATCGAGCTGCGGGCGAAGCGCACGGCCGCGCGCATCGACGGCGTGGTCGTGGTCCGGACCATCCTCGTCATCGTGGGCGTCGCACTCTCGGGCGTCGGCCTCGTCCCCGTGGATGTGAACGTCGCGGTGCACAACACGTTCGCCATCACGGCGCTCGTCGGCTTCGCGACGCTCATGGGCGCCACGCCCGCGCTCGTCGACGGCCTGCCCCGAACCTTCCTCGCCCTGACGACGGTGTTCGCCATCGCCATCGCCATCATCGTCCTGCTGTTCTGGCCCGTCGGCTACCTCAACCTCACGGCCGTCGAACTGCTCGCGGTGCTGCTCATCTTCGTGTGGCTCATCATGTTCACCCGCAACACCCCCGCTCGCGCACGCACGGTCGCCCCCGCAGCGGCACCGGCTCCTGTGGGCACCGTCCGGACGCTCCGGACGAGGCAGCGGAGCGGGCGCGACGGCACCGCCCGCGCCCTCGGGGCGGCGGCGACACTCGTCATCGGCGCCGTCATCGGAGCCGTCACCGGGGCCGTCATCGCGCGCCGGCGCACGTGACGGGCGCATCGCGGAATCACAGGGTTGTGATTTCGCGCGTGCTCAGGTCATAATGCAGGGGACAACGGAACATCGTCGCCGGGATCGCCGGTCAGGTCGTAGGGGAAGACGCACCTGACGAAACGGAGAAGATCATGGCGACACCCATCGCGCGCGGAGTGGTCTACATCCACTCGGCGCCACGCGCGTTGTGCCCGCACCTGGAGTGGGCCGTCGGCCGTTCGCTCGGCCGCGGCGTCAGCTTCGAGTGGCAGGAGCAGCCGGTGCTGCACGGCGCCCGGCGCGCCGAGTACTACTGGGAGGCTCCGGCGGGAACCGGCGCGGCCCTCGCGACGGCGATCCGCGGGTGGGAGCATCTGCGTTTCGAGGTGACGGAGGATCCCACCCCCCGCAGCGACGGCGGGCGGTGGATGCACACACCCGACCTCGGCATCCACTACGCGCAGATGGACTCCGCGGGGAACGTGGTCGTGCCCGAGGACCGCATCCGCTACGCGATGGACATCGCCGGCGCCGACCCGTTCGAGCTCCGCCGCGAGCTCGATGTCGCTCTCGGCACGGCATGGGATGCGGAGCTCGAGCCCTTCCGCACCGCGAGCGACGACGCCCCCGTCGTCTGGCTCCACAAGGTCGGCTGACCGAGCGCCGACCCCGATAGACGGCAGACGCCCCAGGAGAGTACTCCTGGGGCGTCTCGCTGCGCGCTGTCCGTCGTCAGCCGTCGTACGACGCGAAGGCGACGACGGCGTTGTGGCCGCCGAACCCGAACGAGTTGCTGATCGCCAGCTGCGGACCGTCGCCGAGCGGCTGAGGCTCGCCGGAGAGCCGGAACGGCACCTCCGGATCCTGCTCGGTGAGGTTGATCGTCGGGGGAGCGACGCGATCGCGCAGCGCGAGCACCGTGTACACCGCCTCGAGCGCGCCGGTGCCGCCCAGCAGATGACCCGTCGACGCCTTGGTGGCCGAGACCGGGATCTCGTCGATGCGCTCGCCGAACACCTTGCGAAGCGCGACGTACTCGTTGGGATCGCCCACGGGCGTCGAGGTCGCGTGCGCGTTGATGTGCGTCACGTCGGAGGCGCTCGCGCCGGCGACCTCGAGGGTCGCCGTCACGGCGCGTGCCGCTCCCGAGCCCTCCGGGTCGTTGCCGGTGATGTGGTAGGCATCCGCCGTCACGCCGCCGCCGACGAGGTACGCGTAGATCTTCGCGCCGCGGGCCTTCGCGTGCTCCTCGGTCTCCAGCACGAGTGCGGCACCGCCCTCGCCCATGACGAAGCCGTCGCGGTCGACGCTGCCGGGCCGCGAGGCGTGCGCCGGGTCGTCGTTGCGTCGCGAGAGCGCCTGCGCCGAAGCGAAGGACGCCACCGTGATGGGATGGATCGCCGACTCGGCGCCGCCCGCGATCACGACGTCGGCGAGCCCCTCCTGCAGGTGCTGGTAGGCGTTGTAGATCGACTCGGTGCTGGAGGCGCACGCGCTCACGACCGTGCGCGCATAGGCACGCGCGTTGAACTGGAGCGAGAGGTTGCCGGCGCCCGCGTTCGGCATGAGCATCGGCACCGTGAGGGGCATGACGCGGCGCGGCCCCTTCTCCCGCAGGGTGTCCCACGCATCGAGGAGCGTCCACACGCCGCCGATGCCGGTCGCCCAGTCGATGCCGAGCCGCTCGGGGGCCACCTCGGGCTCGCCCGCATCGGCCCAGGCCTCGCGCGCTGCGATGAGTGCGAACTGCGTGCTGGGATCGAGGCGCTTGGCCTCGTGTCGGGGGAGGACCTCCTCCGGCCGGACGCTCGCCTCGGCGGCGAACGTCACGGGGAGCTGGTACGTCTCCACCCAGTCGTGCTCGAGGGTCCGGGTGCCGGAGACGCCCGCGAGCAGGTTCCGCCAGTTGTCCTCGACGGTGCCGCCGAGGGCGGAGGTCGCGCCGAGGCCGGTGACGACGATGCGCTTGGTCATTGGTTGGTTCCCTTGGATTCCGAGCGGGTGCCGCGCCGACCCGGCGCGGCACCCGGAAGCCTCACTGGTTGGCGGTGATGAAGTCGACGGCGTCCTTCACCGTCTTGAGGTTCTTGACCTCCTCGTCGGGGATCGTCACGCCGAACTTCTCCTCGGCGTTGACGACGATCGTCATCATCGAGATCGAGTCGATGTCGAGGTCGTCCGTGAACGACTTCTCGAGGGCGACCTCGGAAGCGTCGATGCCGGTCTCGTCGGTGATGAGCTCGGCCAGGCCAGCGAGGACCTCGTCGTTCGTGAATGCCATGGGTTTCTCTCTTTCGGGGTTCAGTGGATCGGAAAGGTCGGGAACCGCCCAACAGTCTAGGACGGGACGGACCGGACTCCGGTGAGGTCAGGGGAGGACGACGACCTGCGCCGCGAACACGAGGCCGGCGCCGAAGCCGATCTGGAGGGCGAGCCCGCCCGACAGCCCGGGGTTCTCCTGCAGCAGGCGATGCGTCGCGAGCGGGATGGACGCCGCGGACGTGTTGCCTGTGTCGGCGATGTCGCGGGCGATCGCCACCGTCTCGGGGAGCCCGAGCTGCTTGGCGAACTCATCCACGATGCGCATGTTCGCCTGGTGCGGGATGAACGCGGCGAGATCGCCCGGAGCGACCCCGGCTGCCTCGAGGGTCGCCTTGGCGACCTTCGCCATCTCCCACACGGCCCAGCGGAAGACCGTCTGACCCTCCTGACGGAGCGTGGGCCACTCGGCCTCCCCATCGCGGAAGGCGGTGAGCGGGGCGTTCATGCGCACGACCTCCGACTTCGAGCCGTCCGATCCCCACAGCGTCTGCGAGACGCCAGGGGTGTCGCTCGGTCCGATGAGCGCGGCTCCCGCGCCGTCGCCCAGGAGGAACGAGATCGAGCGGTCGGTCGGGTCGACGATGTCGCTCAGCTTCTCGGCGCCGATGACGAGCGCGAAGCGGGCGGCACCCGCGCGGATGAGGGCATCCGCCTGCGCGACGCCGTAGCAGAAGCCCGCACAGGCCGCGTTGACGTCGTAGGCCGCCGCCGGGTTCGCGCCGACCCGGTCGGCCACGATCGCCGACACCGAGGGCGTCTGGCGCGGGTTGCTGATCGTCGCCACGATGACGAGGTCGACCTCGGACGGGTCGACGCCCGCGGTGCGCAGCGCCTCGGCTGCCGCGTCCGCCGCGAGGTCGACCGCGGTGGTCTCCTTCTCGGCGCGCACGCGCGTCACGATTCCCGTGCGCTGGCGGATCCACTCGTCGCTCGAGTCGATCGGGCCGACGAGGTCGTCGTTGGGGACGGCGTTCTCGCCGCGTGCCGCACCGTACGCGTAGATGCGGGAGTGCGCGCTCCCCGTCGCCTCGCGGAGTGTCGTGGTCATCGGATTCCTTCCTGCGTCACGCGAGCAGCGCGGCTGCCGCGTCGAGATCGTCCGGCGTCTTGACGGCGACAGCCGGCACGCCCTTCAGTCCGCGCTTCGCGAGCCCCGTGAGCGCACCCGCCGGGGCGAGCTCCACGAGCCCTGCGATCTCGGCGTCGAGGAACGACGTCATGCAGAGGTCCCAGCGGACCGGGTGGCTCACCTGGTGCACGATGAGCTCGAGCGCGCGCGCTCCCGTCGCCACCGTGCTGCCGTCGCTGTTGGTCCACAGCGGGAGGACGGGGTCCGAGACCGAGGCGATCGCGTCGACGGCGGCCTGCAGGGCGCCGGTCGCGGGCGCCATGTACGACGTGTGGAACGCTCCGGCGACCTGCAGCGCGATGACGCGCGCTCCGCGCGGGGCGTTCTCCGCGAGCGCGGCCAGACCCTCCATCGACCCTGCGGCGACGATCTGGCCGCCGCCGTTGTAGTTGGCCGGCTCGAGGCCGGCGTCGGCGATGGCCTGGAGCACCTGCTCCTCGACGCCGCCGACGACGGCGCTCATGCCCGTCTCGGCCTGCGCAGCAGCCTCCGCCATGGCCCGCCCGCGATCGCCGACGAGGCGCATGCCGTCGTCGAAGCCGACGACGCCGGCGGCCACGAGCGCGCCGATCTCGCCGACGGAGTGACCTGCGACGCCGCCCGGGGCTCCGGCGCGCGAGACGAGGGCCTCGTAGGACACGAGACTGGCGGCGACGATGAGCGGCTGCGCCACCTGCGTGTCGCGGATCCGATCCGCGTCCCATTCGGTGCCGGCGGCGACTAGGTCGACACGGGCCGCGTCGGACGCGGCCTCGAGGCGCTCGCGCACCCCGTCGAGTTCGAGCCAGGGATTCAGGAAGCCGGGGGACTGGGAGCCCTGACCCGGGAATGCGGCGACGATCACCTGACCCATCTTGCCGGAGCCTCCCGCCATCCGCTGGCAGGAGCGTCACAAGATTCGCGCGATCCGTTGTGTGTGGCGGACATCACGACGGACGTCGCGCGTCGCGCGGTCGCCGCACAGGACGCCGCACGGCGTCCTTCGGGCCGATCGATCCGAGCACGAGCGCCGTCTGCAGGATGAAGGCCTCACGAGGACCCGTGGCGTCCCACCCGATGACATCGCTCACGCGCTTGAGGCGGTAGCGCACCGTGTTGGGATGCACGAACAGCTCGCGTGCCGTCGCCTCGAGCGAACGGCCGTTGTCGAGGTAGCTCCAGAGCGTCGTGACGAGGTCGGTCGAGTGCGCCTCGAGGGGCCGGAAGATGCGCTCGATGAGGGTGTGCTTGGCGAGGGCGTCGCCCGCGAGTGCGCGCTCCGGGAGGAGGTCGTCGGCTTCCACCGGCCGTGGCGCGTGTCGCCATGCCCGTGCCACGGCGAAGCCCGCGAGAGCGGCCCTGGCGCTGCGCGAGGCGTCCACGAGCGCGGGCACCGTCGGGCCCAGCACGAGGTGCCCCGTGCCGAAGAACGGCTCCAGCGCCTCGGCGATCTCGCCGAAGCTCGGGACGGGCGCGGGCACCGCGCTCTCCTTGGCGGGGTCGAGGGCGCGTCCGAGCACGAGCACGAGACGCGAGCCCTGCACGCCGATCAGCACGTCGACGCCGAGCTTGCGGGCCATCCGGCGCACCTGGTCGACGTCGAAGAGGGGCGGGGTGGTGCCGACGAGCACGCACACCTCGCCGTGCCCGTGCCAACCGAGGGCCGCGATGCGGCTCGGGAGCTCCTCGTCGGTCTCGCCCGTGAGGATGGAGTCGACCACGAGCGCCTCGAGGCGTGCGTCCCACAGACCTCGGGACTCAGCCGCGCGCGCGTAGACGTCGGCCGCCGTGAACGCGACTTCGCGCGAATACAGCAGGATGGCCTCGCCGAGGTGGTCGCCGCGCCCGCGCACGCGCTCCTCCATCACGTCGACCGTCACCCGGACGAGCTGCAGCGTCTGCTGCAGGCTCACGCTGCGCAGGAGCTCGCGGGGCGCGGCGTCGAAGATGTCGGCGGCGATGGACGGCGTGCTCGTCGGGTCCTCGTACCAGGAGATGAACGAGCTGATGCCGGCCTGCGCGACGAGACCCACGGCCGAGCGGCGCCCCGGCGGCATCTCGGTGTACCAGGGCAGCGTCTCCTCGAGCCGCTGCAGCACGGCGGTCGCGACGTCGCCCGAGATGCGGCGCAGCCATGCCAGCGTGGCGGTCTTGTCCATCGTCGTCCTCCCTGTCGTGCTGTCCGCTGACGGCACGACGGCGGGGCCCCCGGTGTCGGGGGCCCCGCCGTCTGTCGAGCCGGTCACGCCGCTCAGGCGTCTCCGCCGGGGTTTCCGGAGGTGCCGGCGTTGACGTCGTGCAGCCGGTACTTCTCGATCGCCTGGCCGACCAGGGCGCGGTCGACGACGTTCTGGTCGGCGAGCGACTGGAGGGCGCGGACGACCATGGAGGGTCCGTCGATCTTGAAGAAGCGGCGGGCCGCCGCGCGGGTGTCGGCGAAGCCGAAGCCGTCGGCGCCGAGCGTGTAGTACGGGCCGGGGATCCACTGCCGGATCTGGTCCTGCACGGCGTGCATGAAGTCGCTCGTCGCGATGAAGGGACCGACCGCGCCCTGGAGCTTCTGCGTGAGGTACGCGACCTGGGGAGTCTCCTCGGGGTGCAGGAAGTTGTGCTCGTCGGCGGCGAGGCCGTCGCGGCGCAGCTCCGACCACGACGTGACCGACCACACGTCCGCGACGACGCCCCAGTCGCTCTTCAGGAGCTCCTGGGCCTCGAGCGCCCACGGCACGCCGACGCCCGACGCGAGCAGCTGCACGCGCGGTCCGTCGCCCTGGCCCGTCGAGACCCGGTGGATGCCCTTGAGGATGCCCTCGACGTCGACGTCCGCGGGCTCCGCCGGCTGGCGGAACGGCTCGTTGTAGACCGTGAGGTAGTACATGACGTCGGGGTCGGGATGCGTGCCCCCGTACATCCGCTCGATGCCTGCCTGCACGATGTGCGAGACCTCATAGCCGTACGCCGGATCGTACGTCAGGGTGGCGGGGTTGGTCGACGCGAGCAGCGGCGAGTGGCCGTCGGCGTGCTGCGTGCCCTCACCCGTCAGGGTCGTGCGGCCGGCCGTCGCGCCGATGATGAA
Organism: Microbacterium sp. NPDC055683; assembly: GCF_053617895.1. Classification (NCBI taxonomy): domain Bacteria; kingdom Bacillati; phylum Actinomycetota; class Actinomycetes; order Micrococcales; family Microbacteriaceae; genus Microbacterium; species Microbacterium sp. NPDC055683. The sequence continues at coordinate 12,979 of NZ_JBSHGQ010000051.1, forward strand.
TCCGCGCGCGAGCTGGTCGCCCGCCGCCCAGAACGCGTCGCCCGTGCGCTGGTAGCCGAACATCGAGTAGAAGATGTAGACCGGGATGAGCGGCTGGCCGTGCGTGGCGTACGCCGTGCCCGTCGCCGTGAAAGCGGCTGCGGCGCCGGCCTCGTTGATGCCGACGTGCATGATCTGCCCCTGCGGGCTCTCCTTGTACGCCAGGAGCAGCTCGCGGTCGACCGAGGTGTAGTTCTGGCCGTTCGGGTTGTAGATCTTCGCCGAGGGGAAGTACGAGTCCATTCCGAACGTCCGGGCCTCGTCGGGGATGATCGGCACGATGCGGTCGCCGAAGCCCTTGACCCGCATGAGGTCCTTGAGCATGCGGACGAACGCCATCGTCGTGGCGACCTCCTGGTTGCCCGACCCCTTCTTCGGGAAGCCGTAGTCCTTGTCCTCGGGGAGCGACAGGCCGACGTGCGTGCTGCGGCGCTCGGGGAGGAAGCCGCCGAGCGCGCGGCGGCGCTCGAGCATGTACTGGATGGTCTCGTCCTGCGCGCCAGGGTGGTAGTACGGCGGCCGGTAGGGGTCGGCCTCGAGCTGCGCGTCGGACACCGGGATGTGCATGGTGTCGCGGAAGAGCTTGAGGTCGTCGAGCGTCATCTTCTTCATCTGGTGGGTCGCGTTGCGGCCCTCGAAGTGGGGGCCGAGCCCGTAGCCCTTGACGGTCTTCGCCAGGATGACGGTGGGCTGGCCCTTGTGCTCCATGGCCGCCTTGTAGGCCGCGTAGACCTTGCGGTAGTCGTGGCCGCCGCGGCGGAGGTGCCAGATCTGGTCGTCGGAGTAGTCCTTGACGAGGTCGAGCGCACGCGGGTCGCGGCCGAAGAAGTTGTCCCGCACGTACGAGCCCGACTCGGCCTTGAACGTCTGGAAGTCGCCGTCGGGCGTGACGTTCATGAGGTTGAGGAGGGCGCCGGACGCGTCGCGCTGCAGCAGGTCGTCCCACTCGCGGCCCCAGATGACCTTGATGACGTTCCAGCCGGCGCCGCGGAAGAAGCTCTCGAGCTCCTGGACGATCTTGCCGTTGCCGCGCACGGGCCCGTCGAGACGCTGCAGGTTGCAGTTGATCACGAACGTGAGGTTGTCGAGGCCCTCGTTCGCGGCGACCTGCAGCTGGCCGCGCGACTCCACCTCGTCCATCTCGCCGTCGCCGAGGAAGGCCCAGACGTGGGAGTCGGCGACGTCCTTGATGCCGCGGTTGGCGAGGTACTTGTTCGTCATCGCCTGGTAGATCGCGTTGATGGGGCCGAGGCCCATCGACACGGTCGGGAACTGCCAGAAGTCGCGCATCATGCGCGGGTGCGGGTACGAGGGGACGCCGTTGGGCGCGCCCGACTTCTCCTGGCGGAACGCGTCGAGCTGCTGCTCGGTGAGGCGTCCCTCCAGGAAGCCGCGGGCGTATGCGCCGGGGGAGGCGTGGCCCTGGTAGAAGATCTGGTCGCCGCCGGAGGCGTGGTCCTGACCGCGGAAGAAGTGGTTGAAGCCGACCTCGTAGAGCGACGCCGCGGAGGCGTAGGTCGAGATGTGCCCGCCGACGCCGATGCCGGGTCGCTGCGCACGGTGCACCGTGATGGCCGCGTTCCAGCGGATCCAGTGGCGGTAGCGGCGCTCGAGCTCCTCGTCACCCGGGAACGCCGGCTCGTCCTCCGGCGCGATCGTGTTGACGTAGTCGGTCGTCGGCACCATGGGAACGCCGAGACGGAGCTCCTTCGAGCGCTTGAGCAGGCTCAGCATGACCTCGCGGCCGCGCTGGTGACCCTTGGAGTCGACCAGCTCGTCGAGGGACTGCTGCCACTCGCTGGTCTCCTCCGGGTCGCTGTCGTGCGCTCCCTGCGAGTACGGATCCTGGTCGTGAACAGCCACAGGTGACCTTTCGTCTGGCGGGCAGATCGTGCCGCGGAAACGGATCGAGGCACGCGGGAGCCCGGTCGGGTCGCCGCACGCGTATCGGACACAGCCTAGCCCTTCCACGACGGCCGACGGCACATCGCGCGGTCGTCCGCACCCGATCGGGTAAGCGCTATCCCAGCAGGATCGACAAGGCGGTCGGTGCGGACGGGGAGCAGGGGTGGCGGGCCTCGGGCAGGCGATCCGAGAGGATAGGGCGCATGGTCCATGTCGCCGCGCTGTTCCGCCATCCGGTCAAGGGGTTCACCCCGGAGGCCGTCGACGCCCTCGTCGTGCAGGATGACGGACGCGTCGCGGGCGACCGCGTGCTCGCCATCCGGTTCGCCGACGCGATCGAGCCGGAGGAACGCGACGGCCTCGATCACTGGCCGAAGTCGCGCGGACTCGCGCTCATGGACTTCCCCTCGCTCGCGCGTCTCGACCTCGCCTACGACCACGCCGCACGCCACGTGACCATCTCTGCGGACGGTGCCGTGCTCGTCGACGCGGGGGTCGACGATGCGGGGCGTCGCGCGATCGCCGACGCGGTGACGGATTTCGTCCGGTCGACGCCCGACGGCAGACGGCTCGACAAGGCGGGACGCCTCCCCCTCGTGGTCGTGGGCGACGGCGCGGGCTCGCGATTCCAGGACCGCGCGCGGGGATTCGTCTCCCTCCACGGCCGCGGCTCCGTCGAGGCCGTGGATGCCGCGATCCCCGGCGCGTCCGTGGACGACCGCCGATTCCGATCGAACATCGTCGTCGACGGGATCGCGGCGTGGGACGAGCTGGGCTGGAGGGGGCGGATGCGGATCGGGGACGTGGTCTTCTCCGTCGAGAAGCCGATCGGCCGCTGCCTCGCGACCCACGCCGATCCCGATACGGGGGAGCGGGATGCCCCGGTCCTGAAGACGCTCACGCGCGTCTTCGGCCACGACGAGCCCACCCTCGGCATCCTCCTCCTGCCCGTCGAGGAGGGCGGCCGGGTCCGGGTGGGCGACGTCGTCGAGCCGCTCGACTGAACCCGTCGGGGCCGCTCCGGAGGCTCCGGAGCGGCCCCGACAGTGCCGCGCGACGCTCAGTCGTCGGCGCCCGCCGCGAGGCGGTCGGCCTCCGCGCTGTCGATGAGATCGTTGTTCGCGTCCGGGTCGACGACCTCGTCGCCGTCGACCTCGACGACAGGCACGTCGTCGTCGGCGGCGCCGTCCTGAGAGGGCGGCGGGATGGGCGGGATGGGGGCGGGGTAGGCGTTCGACATCGATCGCTCCTTCCGTGCGTTGGTGGTCCACCGTAGGACGCGCGGCGGCCGGACGCTGCGGGTTGACGCGCAGACGACGCAGGGGTAGGAGCACCTCCACCGATTGCTGCCGCCCGATGCGGCCTGAGCGTATCCTCGGGTGCATGTCATCGCTGACGGCCGAGAAGACCGATTGGCTGCTCGACTCCGACCCGGCTCTGCGCTGGCAGGTGCAACGCGATCTGCTCCGCGATCCCGCCGAGGTCTGGGAGCCGACTCGTGCCAGAGTCGCGACCGAGGGCTTCGGGGCGAGGATACTCGCACAGCAGGACGGAGACGGGCAGTGGGCGGGTGGAGCGCACTTCCCGGCCGGATACTTCGGCAGCGCCGAGGCGGATGCTCCAGGCCAGCCGTGGGTGGCGACCGACTGGTCGCTGAAGGCGCTGCGCGAGTGGGGCGTCGAGGCTGGCGCACTGGCGGACACCGCGGCCAAGCTCGAAGCGAACTGCCGCTGGGAGTACGACGACCTGCCGTTCTGGGGCGGCGAGGTCGACGTGTGCATCAACTCCTTCACGCTCGCGAACGGTGCATGGCTCGGCGTCGATGTCTCCGGGCTCGCGGCGTGGTTTCCCGCGCATCGTCTGACCGACGGCGGCTGGAACTGCGAGGCGGAGGAGGGCGACTCGGTGCGCTCCTCCTTCCACTCCACACTGAACGCCCTCATCGGGATGCTGGCCTATGAGCGCATCACGGGCGACGCCGTCGGTCGCGACGCGCGGCACGGAGGCGAGGAGTATCTCCTTGCGCGGCGCCTCATGAATCGTCTATCGACGGGTGAAAGGGTGGGGAGCTTCGTCGACAGGTTCGTGTATCCGAACCGTCACCGCTACAGTGCCCTCGCGGCTCTCGACTACTTCCGCGATGCCTCGCTCCACGAGGGCAGGCGACCCGATCCTCGCCTCGCGGACGCGGTCGACGTGGTGCGCGCGGCTCGTCAACCTGATGGCACCTGGCTGCAGGCCGCGCCGCTCGCGGGGAGGGTCTGGTGCGACGTCGACGTTCCCGAGGGGCAGCCGTCCAAATGGCTCACGCTGATCGGAACGCGCGTGCTCGACTGGTGGGACGCCTCCGAGCCGAGTCGGTCTCGAGCGAGGACATCGCCTGCAGGACGAGCGACAGCGATCCCGAGAGAGCGACGATGGAACGACGATCCTGTGGGCCCTGCCGGGATCGAACCGACGACATCCACGGTGTAAACGTGGCGCTCTACCAGCTGAGCTAAAGGCCCTCGCGTCGATTCTAGGCGCACGCGATGTCGGGCTCCGACCGTAGTCTGGTGGGGTGAACGCCGCACCCGCCGACCAGCGCCTCCTGCTCGAGCTCGCCGATATCGACCGGCGGCTGCGCCGCGCCGAGAACGCACGCCGCAACCCCCCGCAGGCCGCGCGCGTGCAGGAGCTCGTCGCGCAGCGCGGTGTGCAGAGCGGCGAGCTCGCCGTGCGCGCGGGGGTGCGCGACGAGCTGCGCGCGGAGATCGCCAGGGTCGAGGGCGATGCGTCGGTCGCGGCGCAGCGCCGCGACCGGGATCGGGCGCGCCTGGAGGCGTCGGCGAGCGCGAAGGACGCGCAGGCGCTGGAGCGGGAGATCGCCGCGCTCACGACACGCCTGAGCGACCTCGAGGACACCGAGCTCGAGCTCATGGAGCGGCTCGAGTCGGCCGAGGCCGCCGTCGCCGAGCAGGAGGCGCTCCTCGCGGAGACGACAGCGGAGGGGCAGCGGCTGTCGACGGAGGGCCGGGCCCACGTCGAGAACGCCGCGGGCGAGATCGCCGCGCTCGGGCGCGACCGCGAGGCTGTCGTCGCCCGCGTGCCGGAGGCGCTCGTCGCGGCGTACGAGCGTCTCGCCGCCCGCGGCGGGGTGGCTGCCGGGCTGTTCACCCGCGGAACGTGCGGCGCGTGCAACGTCCTGCTGTCCCCGAGCGACCTGCAGGAGCTGCGGGCGGTGCCCGACGACGTCGTCGCGACGTGCCCCGAGTGCGGGGCGCTCCTCGTCCGCACGGAGGAGTCCGGCCTGTGACGGGCGCGCCCCGGCGCGCGGCATGAGCGACGGCGGCCGCGACACCCTGCTCCTCGCCGCTTCCGGTACCGACGTCCTCGCGACTCGCGCGGGGGAGACGACGATGCTGTCGGCGGCGAGCCTCGCCGCGTGGATCGCCGAGGTGGAGCGGCGCGACCACCCGCGCTGGGTGTGGTCCGACACGACCACGTGGTACCCGCGGCTCCTCGCGGAGGGAGTGCGGGTCGAGCGCTGCCACGACCTGAGGCTCGCCCGGCGCATCCTGCGGCTCGCGGCCCCGCGCGCCACCACGTGGGACGACGCGCCCGAATGGGATCGCGCGGCGTCGACGGCCGAGCCGCGAGCGGCCGACGCGCTCTTCGAGTGGGAGACGCAGGCGGACCCGCTCGACGGACCCGACGACGTCGCCGCCGAGCACGAGCGCCAGCGCGCCGCCCTCGACGCGTCGCCGGATGGCCGACTGCGGCTCCTCGTGGCCGCGGAGTCCGCCGGCGCGCTCGTCGCGTGCGAGATGCGCGCAGCAGGGCTGCCGTGGGACGTCGCCCGGCATGAGGCGATCCTCGTCGACACGCTCGGCGTGCGCCGCGCGGGCGGCCTTCCCGCGCGGATGGAGGCGGCAGCGGCGCGGGTACGGGACGCCCTCGACGACCCGCGGCTGAGCATCGACTCGCCTCCCAAGCTCCTGCGCGCGCTGCGCACGGCAGGCATCCGCGTGGAGTCGACGAGCCGCTGGGAGCTCGCCGAGCACGACCATCCGGTCGTCGAGCCGCTTCTCGCCTACAAGCGGATGGCGCGCCTGCTGACGGCGAACGGATGGTCGTGGATCGACGAGTGGGTGCGCGACGGGCGGTTCCGCCCCGTGTACGTCCCGGGCGGCGTCGTGACGGGGAGGTGGGCGTCCTCCGGCGGCGGCGCGCTGCAGATCCCGCGTGCCCTGCGCCCCGCGGTCAGGGCCGACGAGGGATGGCGGATCGTGTCCGCCGACGTGGCCCAGCTGGAGCCGCGCGTGCTCGCCGCCATGGCGAGGGACGAGCGCATGGCGCAGGCCGCCGCGGGAGCCGATCTGTACGCGGGCATCGTCGCGAGCGGAGCGGTGCCCACGCGCGCGGAGGCGAAGATCGCCGTGCTCGGCGCGATGTACGGCGCGACGACGGGCGATGCGGGCCGCCTCGTCCCGCGGCTGCGCACGGTGTTCCCGCGCGCCATGGCGCTCGTCGATGCGGCGGCGCAGACGGGGGAGGACGGCGGCGTGGTCCGCACCTGGCTCGGGCGGACATCGCCCGCGGCGAGCAGCGAGTGGGACGCCGTGCAGCGGCTCGCGAGCGGAGCCGAGGCCGGGGAGGGCGAGGCGGCGCGTGCGCGGCGTGCGGCCCGAGATCGCGGTCGCTTCACGCGCAACTTCGTCGTGCAGGGCACGGCGGCGGAGTGGTCGCTCGCGTGGCTCGCCGACCTCCGCCTCCGCCTCGCGGCCATCCCTCCGACGGACGGCAGGTCGGCGACCGCCTCGGGGCCCTGGTTCGACCGGCGCCCGCATCTGGCGTTTTTCCTCCACGACGAGGTGCTCGTGCACACACCGGAGGAGCACGCCGACGAGGTCGCGGCAGCCGTCCGTGCCGCGGCCGCTGCGGCCGGACGGCTGCTGTTCGGCGCGTTCCCGATCGACTTCCCCCTCGACGTGCGCATCGATGTCGACGCGGCCAAGTGACGCCAGCCCGTAGGATGGGAGGGCGAATGGGTCGGCCGGACGGCCGCGTCGCGCACGGTCCGCCGTCGCGCGCCGAGGAACGTCCGGGCTCCGCAGGGCAGGGCGGTGGGTAACACCCACCCGGAGCGATCCGCGAGACAGTGCCACAGAAAGCAGACCGCCGGGATCCGTCCCGGTAAGGGTGAAACGGCGGTGTAAGAGACCACCAGGGGCCGTGGCGACACGGCCCGCTCGGTAAACCTCGCCCGGAGCAAGACCAGACAGAGGATGATGACGCGGCCCGCCGAGTCCTCGGGTAGGTCGCTGGAGCGGCGCGGCAACGCGTCGCCGAGAGAGATGGCCGTCGAAGGGGCGCGAGCCCCGGAACAGAACCCGGCGTACAGGCCGGCCCATTCGCCCACCACGATCCCGAGACGACCGTCCGGAGACGACGAAGGCCCCGGCGCACGCCGGGGCCCTCGTCGTGAGATCGTCAGACGGTGGCGAGCGACGCCGCGCCGATGATGCCGGCGTTGTTGCGGTGCACCGCGGTCACCATCTTCGCGCGCGTCGTGATGTACGGCATGAACTTCTCGGGGTTCTTCGACACGCCGCCGCCCACGACGAGGAGGTCGGGGGAGAACAGGAACTCGACGTGCGCGTAGAACTTGTTGAGGCGGTGGCCCCACTTCTCCCACGAGAGGTCCTCGCGCTCCCGCGCGGTCGCCGCGGCGTAGCGCTCGATCGACTCGCCCTTCCAGATCAGGTGGCCGAGCTCGGTGTTGGGGATGAGCACGCCGTCGTAGATGAACGCCGAGCCGATGCCGGTTCCGAGCGTCGTGAGAATCGTCAGGCCCTTCTGGCCCTTCGCGGCACCGAATCGCGCCTCCGAGAGCCCGGCCGCGTCGGCGTCGTTGACGAAGTGGATGTCGCGGCCGAGACCGTCCTGGAAGAACGCCTCCGCCTCGAAGTCGATCCACTCATCGGAGATGTTGGCCGCCGAGAGCGTGCGGCCCGCCTTCACGATCGCGGGGAAGCAGACGCCGAGCGGCAGCCCCGCCGCGTCCTGCCCGAGCAGCTCCAGGAGGTCGTGCGCGGTCTTCAGCACGTCCTTCGGATGCGCCCCCTTGGGGGTGTCGATGCGCACCCGCTCGCTCAGCATCGTCCCCTCGACGAGGTCGACGATGCCGGCCTTCATCCCCGTGCCGCCGATGTCGATCCCGACAGCACGATCCACAGTCTTCGCCATGCTCTCAGCCTAGTGGTCGCGGCGACCCTGCCCTGACAACGAGACTGTCCCCGGGAACGCGACGACGCCGGCCCCCGGG
>NZ_JBSHGQ010000052.1:0-21220 GCF_053617895.1 Microbacterium sp. NPDC055683
CGCCGGAGCGGCGCGGCGGGCCGGATCGGAGGGGCTTACTGGAGCTCGTCGGCCGTGTAGTAGCCGCTGTCGACGAGGATCTCCTCGTAGTTGTCAGCGGTCACGATCGTCGACTCGTGCAGGTACGACGGGACGACCTTCACGCCGTTGTCGTACGTCTCGGTGTCGTTGACCTCGGGCTCCTCGCCGTGCATGAGCGCGTCGACCATGTCGGCCGCCGTCTCGCCGAGGAGGCGGGTGTCCTTGAAGATCGTCGAGTACTGCTCCCCCGCGAGGATCGACTTCACCGAGCCGACCTCGGCGTCCTGACCCGTGACGACCGGGAGGTCGTCGGCCGAGTACCCGCCCGAGGTCAGCGCCGAGATGATGCCGATCGAGAGGCCGTCGTAGGGCGAGAGCACGCCGTCGATCTTCGTGTCCCCCACGATCGTGAGGATGTTCTCCATGCGCTCCTGCGCCGTCTCCGGCAGCCAGCGGAGGATCGCCGCCTGGTCGAAGTCGGTCTGCCCCGACGGCACCTCGAGCACACCCGAGTCGAGGTAGGGCTGGAGGGTGTCGATGGCGCCGTCCCAGAAGAAGGTCGCGTTGTTGTCGTCGGGGCTGCCCGCGAAGAGCTCGACGTTGAGCGGGCCCTCCACGCCCGTCTCCTCGCCGTTCTCGTCGAGCACGCCGAGACCGGTCAGAAGGCTCGTCGCCTGCTGGACGCCGACCTGGTAGTTGTCGAACGTCGTGTAGTAGTCGACGTTCTCGGTGCCGTTGATGAGGCGGTCGTAGGCGATCACGGGGATGTCGCTGTCGGCCGCGGTCTGCAGCACGTCGGTGAGGGTCGTGCCGTCGATCGACGCGATGATGAGGGCGTCGGCGCCGCTCGAGATCATGTTCTCGATCTGTGAGACCTGCGTGGGGATGTCGTCGTTGGCGTACTGGAGGTCGACCTGGTAGCCGAGGTCCTCGAGCGTCGCCTTGACATTGTCGCCGTCCGCGATCCAGCGCTCGGACTGCTGCGTGGGCATCGCGACGCCGATGGTGAGCGAGCTCGTGTCGACCTCGCCGCCCTCCTCCGTCGCTGCGCCGCCTCCGGTGCGGTCGCCGCTGCAGCCGGCGAGCGCGAGTCCGCCGACGGCGACGATGCCGACGAGCAGAAGGTGCTTCTTCACGGGTGTTCTCCTCTGAATCCAGGACTCGGGTTCCTCCCTTCCCATGAGGGAGGGATGCGCCGCCGAGGAGTCGGGACCGCAGAACACGTCGGGACTTCTTCGTCGGGGCCTCACGTCTCCGTGTGACCGTTCACATCGCGTCTCATCGTGCACCCGCTCGGCCCGCGTGTCAAGCCGACGCTCTGTCACATCTCGCTAACGACGAGCGACGGCAGAGTCCCGCACGACGAGGGCGGGGGCGGTCGCCGCGGGTGCCTCGAACTCGTCCCCGCGCAGCGCCGACAGCAGCCGCGCGATCGCGCGGCGCCCCAGGTCGGCGAAGTCGATGTGCACGGTCGTGAGCGGCGGCCACACATGTGCCGCGACGGGAATGTCGTCGAAGCCGACCACGCTCACATCGCGCGGCACGTCGAGCCCCGCGTCACGGAACCCGTGCACGAGCCCGATCGCCATGAGGTCGTTGGCCGCGAAGACGGCGGTGAAGTCCTGCCGGCGGGCGAGCTCGCGGCCGGCGTAGTGGCCGAAGTCGGCCGTCCAGTCGCCGCGGATGGGCGGGATCGTCGGGAGGTCGGCCTCGCGCAGCGCCTGCAGATAGCCGCGCATGCGGGAGTCGGCCTCGATCCAGTCCTGCGGACCGGAGAGATGGAGGATGTCGGCGTGCCCGAGGTCGACGAGATGCTGCGTGGCGAGCCGCGCACCCTCCAGCTGGTCGGGAGCGACACTCTCGCTGGCCTCGCCCGACGCCGTCTGCAGGCTCACGAACGGGATGCCGATGGCCATTCCCCGCAGGACATGGAACACGCGGACCTGCGGGGCGAGCACGACGATGCCGTCGACCTGCTCGCGCTGCAGCTGGCGAACGGCGGCGCCGATCGCCTCGGGTGAGGTGTCGGGCAGGTTGAGGTTCGTGACCGAGTAGCCCTCGACGCGGGCCGCCTCCTCGATCGCGGCGATGGAGGCCGTGGGCCCGAACTCCCCCACGCTCGCCGACAGGATCCCGATGAGGTGGAGCTTGGACGTGACGAGCGCGCGGGCGGCCTGGTTCGGCCGGTAGTCGAGCTGGCGGATGGCGTCGAGGACGCGCTGCTTCGTCTCCTCGCGGATGGACGGATGGTCGTTGAGCACGCGCGACACCGTCTGGTGCGAGACGCCGGCCAGGCGCGCCACATCGCGGATGCTCGGCATCCTGGGCCGCTCCGTCGCGTTCGCCACAGTCGTTCGTCCTTCATCGGGTGCGGCGATGCGCACGGTCACATCGCCTCCCACAGTATGACGCACGAGCGGCCGCGGGGCCATCCGGACGCGACGACGCCCCGTCCGCGGACGGGGCGTCGTCGGGTCCGCTCGGCGTCAGGAGAGGCCGTTCTCCTCCAGCCAGGCGCTCGCGATGTCGGCCGACGACTCCTCGTCGACCGTGCTCTGCACGTTGAGCGCGACGAGACCCTCGGGCGTGAGCGCCTCGCTCACGGGGTCGATGACGTCGGCGATCTCGTCGGCGATATCGGCCGAGGCGATCGGGACGACGTTCGAGGCGAGGAGCAGCCCCTCGGTGTCCTCGAGGGGGACGAGCCCGTCCGTCTCGATGCGGGGGTCGGCCGTGAAGACGTTCGCGATGTTGATGGTGCCCGCGAGGAGCTCCTCCACGGTCGTGTCGCCCGTCGCCGAGAACCCGACGTCGAGGCCGTAGACCTCCGCCGCGCCGTCGGGGCCGTAGGGGCGCTCCTCGAGCTCGGCCGGCCCACCGAGGACGAGCGGCACGTCGACGTCGGCGAGGTCGGCGATCGTGGCCAGGTCGTACTCCTCGGCGAAGTCGGCCGTCACGGTGTACGAGTCCTGATCGGACGCCGTCGACTGCGCGAGCGCGCGCAGGTTGTCGGGCAGCGCCTCGACGAGCGCGGCGTAGACGTCGTCCGGCGTGCGCGCCGTCGTCTCGGGGTCGTACACCTGCTGCAGCAGGCTGCCGCTGTACTCCGGGAAGAGGTCGATCTCGCCGTTCTCGATCGACGGCAGGTACGCGTCGCGCTGCCCGATGTTGAACTGGCGCTCGACCTCGTACCCGGCGCCCTCGAGCGCCTGCGCGTAGATCTCGGCGATGATCTCGTTGGAGTAGTACGCCTGCGAGCCGACGACGATGGCGTCGCCCGACGCCCCTGTGCCGTCGGTGTCCGACGTCTCCTCCGCGAGCGGGTCGGAGGACCCGCACCCCGCGAGAGCGAGGGCGGCGGCCGACGCGAGGGCGCCGACGAGGACGATTCTGCTGCGGTGCGTCATGTGAGAGCTTCCTTCTCTCGAGTGCGGCGGGCCGCACGGGTGTCCCCTCGCGGGGTGGTCTGGGTGGCGCCGGGCGGCTGGGCGGCCTTCTGCAGGAGGGCGAAGACGGCGTCGAGCACGAGCGCGAGCGCCGCGACGACGAGCGCGCCGCCGAGCACCTGGTCGAAGCGGCGCAGCTGGATGCCCTGCAGGATGTCGAAGCCGAGCCCGCCTAGGTTGACGTAGGCCGCGAGCGTGACGGTCGCGACCACCTGGAGCACGGCGGCGCGGATGCCGCCGACGAGAAGCGGCAGCCCGAGAGGGGCCTCGACGCGCCACAGGATCTGCCACTCGCTCATGCCCGTCGCGCGCGCCGCGTCGATCGTGCGCCGGTCGATGGCGTCGAGCCCCGAATACGCGCCCGCGAGGATCGACGGGATCGCGAGGAGCACGAACGCGATGATCGCCGCCTCCGTCTTGTGCAGCACACCGAGGAGCAGCACGAGCAGGAGGATGAGGCCGAACGACGGGATGGCCCTGGCGGCGCCCGCGAGGGCGACGGCGACACCGCGCCCCCTGCCCGTGTGCCCGATGAGCCACCCGGCGGGGACCGCGACGACGGCGGCGATCGCGACCGAGCCGAACGTCAGCGCGAGATGGACGAGGAGCGCCTCGGGCAGCGGGTTCGACCCCGTCAGCCGGTCGGGCGATGACAGCCACGCGAGCGCCTCGGCGAGCAGGTTCATGCGACCGCCCTCCCACGCCGGGCGGGAGCGGCGGCGCGCGTCCACGGCAGGAGCAGGCGGCCCGCGAGCTGCAGCAGCAGGTCGACGAGGAGCGCGACGAGCGCCACCGCGACGACGCCCGCCAGGATCTCGGCGACGATGCGCCGCTGGAAGCCGTTCGTGAAGAGGTAGCCGAGGTTCGTCACGCCGATGAGCACGCCCACCGTCGCGAGCGAGACCGTGCTCACGGCGGCGACGCGGAGGCCGGCGAGGATGACCGGCCCCGCCAGTGGCAGCTCCACGGCGGCGAACCGGCGGAAGGGTCCGTAGCCCAGAGCGACCGCGGCGCGACGCGTGTCGCCGTCGACGGAGTCGAGCCCGTCGGCGACCGAGCGCACGAGGATCGCGACGGCGTAGATCGTCAGTGCGACGACGAGGTTGATCTCGCTCAGTGCGGAGAAGCCGAATACGACCGGAAGGATCGGGAGGAGCGCGAGCGACGGGAGGGTGTAGAGCAGGCCCGTCGTCACGACGATCGGGCCGCGCAGCACGCGGCTGCGGTGCGCGAGCCACCCGAGCGGGAGCGCGATGAGCAGGCCCCACAGGATGGGCGGCAGGCTCTGGCGCAGGTGCTCGCCCGTGAGCTGCAGGATGAGGCCGAGGTTGTCGGCGACCCAGCTCATCCCGCGGGCTCCGTCAGCACTCCCTGCACGCGGCCCGTCTCGTCGACGACGACCGTGCGCCCGGACTCCTCGCGCAGCGACATCCGCCGTCTCCCCGCCGAGAGGCCGAGGAACCGGCGCACGAAGTCGTCGGCGGGCGCCGCGACGATCTCGTCGGGGCGCCCCTGCTGCACGATGCGCGCGCCGTGGTCGAGGATGACGACGCGGTCGCCCAGGAGGAACGCCTCGTCGATGTCGTGCGTGACGAAGACGATCGTCTTGCCGAGCTCGCTCTGCAGGCGCACGAGCTCCTGCTGCAGCTCGGCGCGGACGATGGGGTCCACGGCGCCGAACGGCTCGTCCATGAGGAGGATGTTGGGGTCGGACGCGAGTGCGCGGGCGACGCCGACGCGCTGCTGCTGGCCGCCCGACAGCTGGGCGGGATAGCGCTCGGCGAGCGACGCGTCGAGTCCGACGACCTCCATGAGCTCGCGCGCGCGTGTGCGGGCGGTGCGCCGCGGCACGCCCTGCAGCACCGGGACCGTCGCGATGTTGTCGACGACGCGCACGTGCGGCAGCAGGCCGGCGTTCTGCATGACGTAGCCGATGCTGCGGCGCAGCTCCACGGCGGAGCGCCCCGTGACGTCCTCGTCGTCGATGAGGACGGAGCCCGACGTGGGCTCGACCATCCGGTTCACCATGCGCAGCAGGGTCGTCTTGCCGCACCCCGACGAGCCGACGAACACCGTCGTCGTGCGCGACGGCAGCACGAGGGAGAAGTCGTCGACCGCTGTCGCGCCGCCGGGATAGCTCTTGCTCACCGACCGGAATTCGATGCCCACGCCCCCAGCAAAGTGCATGCCGCCGACATGCGCCACTCCCGCCGTCATCCGGCGAGACCCTTGACAGCGGTACGTCCGCCGTGATCGCAGACGGCGGCCGTCAGCCGACGACGCGGGCGCCCGGCACCGGCCCGTGCGCGAGGAGCGCGTCGAGACCGGCGGCGTCGAGCACGGCCTGCAGCTCGGCCGCCGCCTCCGGCGACTCCGCGAGGAACGCGACGGTCGGACCCGAGCCCGACACGATCCCCGCCAGCGCGCCCGACGACTCTCCGAGCTCGAGCGTGGCCGCGAGGTCGGGGCGCAGCCCGAGCGCTGCCGCCTGCAGGTCGTTGCGGAGCACCTCGGCGAGCATGGCGGGGTCCCCCGCGCGCAGCGCCTGCAGCACGGCCGCATCGACGGCCGGGATCTTCCGCGCCGGCGCGATGTCGAGATGGTGCCGCTCGCGATGCCGGTCGAGCGCGCCGTACACCTCGGGTGTCGAGAGCCCCTCCTCGTTCACGACGAGCACCCAGTCGAAGCGCCCGCGCGCGAGAGCCGCGCTCAGCTCGTCGCCGCGCCCCGTCCCGATCGCGGTGCCGCCCTTGAGCGCGAACGGCACGTCGGCGCCGAGGCGCGCCGCGAGGCGGTGCAGCTCCTGCGAGCCGACGTCGGTGCCCCACAGCGCATCGCAGGCGACGAGCGCCGCGGCCGCGTCCGCGGACCCGCCGCCCATGCCCCCCGCGACGGGCACCTGCTTGGCGACCTCGAGGTGCACGCCGCCGCGGTACCCGGTCTCCGCCGCGAGCAGCCGGGCCGCGCGCAGCGCGAGGTTCCTGTCGTCGACGGGCACCCCCGACACGTCGACCGACCCCGACACCGCCATCGTGAAGCCGACGGCGTGCTCCGCCGTGAGGTCCTCGTACAGCGACACGGCCTGGAACGCCGTGGCGAGCTGGTGGTAGCCGTCGTCCTCGCGACAGCCGACCTCGAGGAAGACGTTGATCTTTCCGGGGGCGCGCACGCGCACGGGGGCCGAGGTCGACGCGATGCTCACCCGTCCAGGCTACCCACCGGCGACACCCGTCGCCGACCCGTGTCGTCGGGCTACGCGGGGAGCGCTCGCGCGATCCGGAGGAAGTCGTCGATCGACAGCTCCTCGCCGCGCGCCGTGGGGGCGACGCCCGCGCCCTCGAGGAGCGCGCTCGCGGCGGCCGACCCGCCGAGCTCGGTCGACAGCGCCTGCCGCAGCATCTTGCGGCGCTGCTGGAACGCGGCGTCGACGATGCGGAAGGTGCGCACGCGCTCCTCCTCCGTCCCGCGCGGCGCGGCATCGCGCCGGAACCCCACGAGCACGCTGTCGACGTTCGGGACGGGCCAGAACACCTGGCGCGACACGGTGCCCGTCAGCCGCCACGGTCCGTACCAGGCCGCCTTCGCACTCGGGGCGCCGTAGACCTTGGAGCCCGGAGCGGCCGCGAGCCGCTCCCCCACCTCCGCCTGGACCATGACGACGCCGCGGTCGATGCCGGGGAACGTCTCGAGGAAGTGCAGGAGCACGGGCACCGAGACGTTGTACGGGAGGTTGGCGACCAGCACGCGGGGGTCGCCGGGGAGCTCCGTCACGCGCAGCGCATCCGCATCGACCACCGTGAGCGCGCCCTCCGGCACGCCGCGCTCGCGCGCCGTCGCCGGCAGCCGCTCGGCGAGTCGATGATCGATCTCGACGGCCGTGACCGTCGCCCCCGTCTCCAGGATGGCGAGCGTCAGCGACCCCAGGCCCGGACCGACCTCGACGACGCGCTCGCCCTCCGCGACCTCGGCGGCGTGCACGATCTTGCGCACCGTGTTGGCGTCGACGACGAAGTTCTGCCCCAGCTTCTTCGTGGGCGTGACGTCGAGCTCCGCCGCGAGCTCGCGGATGTCGCCCGCGCCGAGCAGGCGGACGGTCACGACCAGTCCCCGTACACGGCGGCGGTGTTCTCGGCGAGCTGCGCGCACAGCGTGTCGACCTCGACGCCGAGCACGTCCGCCATGAAGCGGACCGTGACCGGCACGAGGTACGGCGCGTTCGGCCGGCCCCGGTGCGGCACCGGCGTGAGGAACGGCGCGTCGGTCTCGACGAGGATCCGCTCCCGCGGCGTCACCTGCAGCGCGTCCCGCAGGTTCTGAGCGTTCTTGAACGTGACGTTTCCGGCGAACGAGAGCCAGTAGCCGGCGTCGGCCGCCTCGTGCGCCATGTCCTCGTCGCCGGAGAAGCAGTGGAAGACGGTCTTCTCGGGGGCGCCGACCCGGCGGAGGGTGTCGAGCACGGCGCGGTGGGCGTCGCGGTCGTGGATCTGCAGGGCGATCCCGTGGCGCGTGGCGATGTCGATGTGCGCCTCGAAGGAGGCGAGCTGCGCGGGGCGCCCGTCCTCGCCGGTGCGGAAGTAGTCGAGGCCCGTCTCGCCCACGGCGCGCACGCGGGGATGCGCGGCCAACTCGTCGATGACGGCGATCGCCTCGTCGAGCCGCCCCTGGGCGGCGTATGCCGGCGCGTCGTTCGGGTGGATGGCGACGGCCGCGAGCACGCGGTCGTCGCGCTCGGCCGCCTGCACGGCCCAGCGCGACGACTCGATGTCGCCCGACGACTGCACGACTCCCGCGATGCCGACGGCCTCCGCGCGGTCGAGCTGCTCGCTCAGGGTGAGCGGCTCGTCGCCGTCCTCGATCTCGAGGTGGCAGTGGTTGTCGTAGACGGCGACCGCGAGAGGCTCGGGCGCCGCCGGGTAGCGGAGGTCTTTCCTCCCGTCGCGGCTGCGTTCGCGGACGTAGGTCGACGGGTCGCCGGCCGCCATGCCCGTCACTCCGGCTGCTCGACCCGCGGGAAGAGCGGGGCGAGGGGGTGGGTCGACGTGCCGGCCGGTGTGAGCCCCCAGGCGCCCGCCTCGCGCAGCGGCTGCGCCGTCAGCGCGCCGAGCGCGCCCTCGAGGCCGAGGGCGTCCCACAGGGTCGCGGTGGACTGCGGCATGACGGGGCTCAGCAGCACGGCGAGGGCGCGCAGTCCCTCGGCGCACGTGTAGAGCACGGTGCCGAGGCGGTCGCGGCGGTCGGCGTCCTTCGCGAGCGCCCACGGCTCGTTCTCCGTGATGTAGCCGTTGAGGGCGTCGACGATCGTCCAGATCGAGCGGACGGCCTCGTCGATGCGGAAGCGGTCGATCGCCGCGTCGGCGGCCGCGGCCGCGTCGGCGACGACGCGCTGGACCGCGAGATCGGCGTCCGTGTAATCCGCAGGAGCGGGCACGGCCCCGTCGAAGTACTTCCCGATCATGGCGACCGTGCGCGATGCGAGGTTGCCGAAGCCGTTCGCGAGCTCCGCCTGGTAGCGGGCCGACAGGTCCTCCCACGAGAACGAGCCGTCCTGGCCGAACGCGATGGCCGACAGGAAGTAGAAACGGTAGGCGTCCGAGCCGAAGACGTCGGTGATGGCGTTCGGGGCGATGCCCGTCAGCTTCGACTTGGACATCTTCTCGCCGCCGACGAGCAGCCAGCCGTGCGCGAACACGTTGTGCGGCACGTCGATGCCGGCCGCCATGAGCATGGCGGGCCAGATGA
This sequence comes from Microbacterium sp. NPDC055683, assembly GCF_053617895.1. NCBI lineage: Bacteria > Bacillati > Actinomycetota > Actinomycetes > Micrococcales > Microbacteriaceae > Microbacterium > Microbacterium sp. NPDC055683. The sequence continues at coordinate 9,207 of NZ_JBSHGQ010000052.1, forward strand.
CGGCGTGGAAACGCAGGATGTCCTTGCCGACCACGTGGTGGGCGGGCCAGCGCCGCGCGAAGGTGCCCTCGTCGGAGCCGTAGCCGATCGCCGTCGCGTAGTTGAGCAGCGCGTCGACCCACACGTAGATGACGTGGGACTCGTCCCACGGGACGCTGATGCCCCAGTCGAACGTCGAGCGCGAGATGGAGAGGTCCTTGAGTCCCTGCTGCACGAAGGCGACGACCTCGTTGCGCGCGGACTCGGGCTGCACGAAGTCGGGCCGGTCGCGGTAGAGCGCGAGGAGGCGGTCCTGGAACTCGCTGAGCTTGAAGAAGTAGTTCTTCTCCTGCAGCAGCTCGAGCGGCTTCGAGTGGATGGCGCACACCTTGAGCCCCTCGAACGGCCCCGTGCCGTCGACGATCTCGCTCTCCGGCTTGAACTCCTCGCAGCCGACGCAGTAGAGCGCCTCGTACTCCCCCGCGTAGATGTAGCCGCGATCGTAGATCGCCTGGAGGAAGCGCTGCACGCTCGTCTCGTGGCGCTCCTGCGTCGTGCGGATGAAGTCGTCGTTCGCGACGTCGAGGGTCTCCAGGAGCGGCTGCCATGACTCCGCGACGAGCTTGTCGACCCACTCCTGCGGCGTCGCGCCGTTGGCGGCCGCCGCGCGGATCATCTTCTGGCCGTGCTCGTCGGTGCCCGTCAGCATCCAGGTGTCGTCGCCCGCCTGCCGATGCCAGCGCGCGAGCGTGTCGACCGCCACCGTCGTGTACCCGTGCCCGATGTGGGGGACGTCGCTCGGGTAGTAGATCGGCGTGGTGATGTAGAAGGAGCGGCCGGAAGTCACCAGGAGAGTCTATGGCGGGAGCGCCGTGCCGCGTTACGCGCTCGCGCGGACGACCAGCTCGGCGTCGAGCGTGAGCTCGCGGCCGCCGCCGCCGCCCACCACGTCGAGCAGCATCGCCACCATGGCCTCGCTGATGCGCCCCCACGGCTGGCGCATGGTCGTGAGCGGCGGGTCGTGCGTCTCGGCGAGGCCGGAGTCGTCGAATCCCGCCACCGCGACGTCGTCCGGCACGCGCAGTCCCTCGCGGCGGAGGACGGAGACGGCTCCGGCCGCCATGCGGTCGGAGGCGGCGAACACGGCGTCGATGTCGCGCGAGCGCGACAGCAGCCGCGACATCGCCGCGGCACCCGACTCGCGCGAGTAGTCGCCGGACTCCACCAGTGCCTCGTCGAGGAGTCCGCCCATCTCGGCGCGGAAGCCCTCGCGCCGGAAGCGGCCGCCCGGCGTGTCGTCCGGTCCCGCGATGTGCGCGATGCGGCGATGACCTCGGTCCAGGAGGTGCCGCGTCATCGTCCGCGCCGCGGCCGCCTCGTCGATCGCGACGGAGGGGACGAGCCCTTCCAGTGCGAGGGGCAGCCCGGACGCGACGATCGGGATGCCCGCCTCGTGCATGCGGCCGAGGAACGGGTCGGAGGCGTGGCTCGAGATGAGCAGCACGCCGTCCACATGCCCTGCGCGGACGTAGGCGAGCACGTTCTCCTTCTCGGCCTCGGTGCCGGCGACGAGCAGGACGAGCGTCATCGAGCGCTGCGACAGCGCCTCGGCCGCTCCGCGCAGGAGGAGTCCGAACGTCGGATCCTCGAAGAGGAGATGGTGCTCCTCGGTCAGGAGGAACGCGAGCGATCCCGAGCGGCCCGTGGCGAGGCTGCGCGCATGGTGGTTGGCGGTGTACCCCGTGCGCCGGATGGCGTCCTCCACCGCGGCGCGCGCATCGGGCGACACCCAGTGCCCGCCGTTGATGACGCGCGATACCGTTCCGCGGGAGACGCCCGCCGCCGCCGCGACATCGCGGATGGTGGGCTTGCGCGCCGCGCCGGACTGCTCCATGAGGACACACTCTAGCGTCAGGCCGTCCCGACTGGGACCGGTCACAGTTCGATAACGGAACGGTCACGAGCTTGCTCCGCGGACGCCGCGCTCACAGACTGGGACCGGTCACAGTACCCCGACACACCGTCCTCGACACAATGGAGCGTCATGCCCGACCTGCCCACCTGGCCCGCCCTCTCCGGGATCGCCTACGGCGGCGACTACAACCCCGAGCAGTGGCCTCGCGAGACGTGGCGCGAGGACGTGCGCCTCATGCGCGAGGCGGGCGTCGACCTCGTGAGCGTCGGCATCTTCTCGTGGGCGCTCATCGAGCGGCGCGAGGGCGAGTTCGACTTCTCGTGGCTCGACGAGGTCATCGGGCTGCTCCACGAGAACGGCATCCGGGTCGACCTCGGCACGCCGACGGCCTCGCCGCCCGCGTGGTTCTTCGCAGCGCACCCCGAGGCGCGCGTGATCACGAGGGACGGCACGGTCATGGGCTTCGGATCGCGCGGGATGGCCTCGCACTCCTCGCCCGCGTACCGCGCGGCGATCGTCCGCATCGCGACCGCCCTCGCCGAGCGCTACGGCGACCATCCGGCCGTCGTGCTGTGGCACGTGCACAACGAGTACGGCGTCCCCGTCGGAGAGGACTACTCGCCGGCGTCGGTCGCGGCATTCCGCGCCTGGCTCGCCGAGCGGTACGGCTCACTCGACGCGCTCAACGCGGCATGGGGCACGGCGTTCTGGGGCCAGCACTACGAGGAGTGGGAGCACGTCGGCGCGCCGGCCGCCGCGCCGTCGGTCGTGAACCCCGCCCAGCGGCTCGACTTCCTGCGCTTCACCGACCACCAGCTGCGGCAGTGCTACATCGCCGAGCGCGACGCCATCCGCGCGCACGCCGCGCAGCCCGTCACGACGAACTTCATGGCGAACCAGAGCTGGACGACCGACCTGTGGGCATGGGGTCGCGAGGTCGACGTCGTGGCCGACGACCACTACCTCTGGGCGCCCGACGAGGAGGCGCACATCGGCCTCTCGATCGCCGCCGACCTGTCGCGCTCCGTGGGCGGCGGTGCGCCGTGGATCCTCATGGAGCACTCCACGTCGGCCGTCAACTGGCAGCCGCGGAACATCGCCAAGCGGCCGGGCGAGATGGCGCGCAACTCGCTCGCGCACGTCGCCCGCGGCGCCGATGCCGTGCTCTTCTTCCAGTGGCGCGCCGGACGCGCCGGCGCCGAGAAGTTCCACTCCGCGATGCTCCCCCACGCCGGCACCGACTCGCGCGTGTGGCGCGAGGTCGTCGCACTGGGCGCCGACCTCGACCGGCTCGACGGCGTGACGGGCTCGCGCGTCGAGGCCGAGGTCGCCGTGCTGTGGGACTTCGAGTCGTTCTGGGCGCAGGACCTCGAGTGGCGCCCCACCGACGACCTCTCCCACCAGGAGCGCGTCCGCGCCTACTACGAGACGCTGTGGCGCGACGGCATCACGGTCGACTTCGCCCTCCCCGGCCACGACCTGTCGCACTACAAGCTCGTCGTCGCCCCCGCGCAGTACCTCCTCACCGCCGCCGACGCGGCGAACCTCGCCCGCTACGTCGAGGGCGGCGGCACGCTCGTCGTGTCGTACTTCTCGGCCGTCGTCGACGAGAACGACGCCGTCCACGCCGGCGGCTTCCTCTCGCCGCTGCGCGACGCGCTCGGCGTCGACGTCGAGGAGCACCTGCCGCTGCGCGCGGGACGGACCGCGCTCGTCGAGTGGGCCGGTGGAGAGACGATCACGGCCGACCACTGGCAGGAGGCGCTCCGTCTGCACGGCGCCGAGGTCGTCGGCGCCTACGCCGAGGGGCCGGGTGCCGGCGGCCCCGCCGTCACGCGCCACCGTCACGGCGCGGGCACGGGCTGGTACGTCTCGACCCGCCCCGACGCCGCGGGGCTCCGGCGCATCATGGCCGACGTGTACGCGGACGCCGGCATCGCCCCCGCGGGGATCCCCGAGGGCCTCGAGGTCGTGCGTCGGCGAGCGGACGACGGCCGCGTGTTCGCGTTCGCCGTCAACCACCGCGACGACGACGTCGAGCTCGACGTCGCCGGGCGCGAGCTCCTCGCGGGCGCCGCGGCGTCCGCCTCCCACGTCGTCCCCGCCGGGGGCGTCGCCGTCATCGAGCTCGCCCGGGAGGGCGCGCACTGACCCGCCCTGCGGGGCACCCCTCCGGGCCGACCGGCCCGGTTGACAGCACACCAGGTCGTGACGGAGCGGCCGCCTCGGCGGACGCGGCGCACGGCCATCCTGAAGGAGACATCATGCGCACGCAGATGGCATTCGCCGGCATCGCGGCCGCGTCCGTCCTGCTGCTCGCGGGCTGCGCGGGCGGCGACGCCCCGGCAGCGAGCGAGCAGCCGTCCGACGAAGGCTCGGGCGCCGAGCTCGTCGTGTGGACCGACGAGGAGCGCGAGGGCGCGATCGCGGCCGCCGCGGAGCAGTTCGAGGCCGACACCGGCGCGACCGTGACGCTCGTGCAGAAGAACTTCGAGGACCTGCGCAACGACTTCATCGCGCAGGTGCCCACGGGCGAGGGCCCCGACATCACGGTCGGGGCGCACGACTGGCTGGGCGCGCTCGTGACGGCGGGCGTCGTCGACACGATCGACCTCGGCGAGACCGCGTCCGCCTTCGAGCAGGTCGCCCTCGACGCCATGACCTACGACGGGCAGCTCTACGCGCTGCCGTACTCGCTCGAGACGGTCGCGCTCGTGCAGAACGTCGACATGGTCGGGTCCGACGCCCCCGCGACCTGGGACGACCTCGTCGCCATGGCGGAGGCGTCGGGCGCAGAGCGTCCCGTCGCGATCAACACGGCCGGCGAGACCGGCGACGGCTACACGATGTACGGCCTGCAGACCTCGTTCGGCGCCCCCGTCTTCGTGCAGGACGAGACGGGCTCGTACACGAGCGAGGTCGGCATGGGCGGGGACGCCGGGACGGCGTTCGCGCAGTGGCTCCACGACAACGGGTCGGCCGGCACGGGCTACATCTCGACGACCGTCGACTACGACATCAACAACGAGCTGTTCAACAGCGGCCAGACGCCCTTCACGATCCAGGGCCCGTGGGCGATCAGCTCGTACGCCGACGTGCCGAACATCGCCGTGAACCCCATCCCCTCGGCGGGAGGCGAGACGGCAGCGCCGTTCGTCGGCGTACAGGGCTTCTACCTCAGCGCGCAGAGCGAGAACGCCCTCCTGGCGCAGGAGTTCCTCGTGAACTACCTCGCCCAGGAGGACGCGCAGCGCGCCCTCTACGAGGCCGACCCGCGCATCCCCGCGTTCACGGAGCTCGCCGAGGAGGTCGCGTCCGACCCGATCATCGCGGGCTTCCTCGCCTCGTCGCAGAACGGCGTGCCGATGCCGTCGATCCCCGAGATGGGGTCGGTGTGGGACCTGTGGAACGCGGCCGAGGTGCAGATCATCAACGGCGCCGACCCCGCGGGGACGTGGAACCAGATGGTCGCCGATCTCGAGGCCGAGCTGGGCTGACCCGGCGGTCCGGGGCGGGCGGCGCCCGCCCCGGACTCCGACGGCAGGAGGAAGAGGAATGACACAGCAGGACATCGCCGTACGCGGCGAATCGCACGCCAGGGGATGGCGCGGAATCGGGGCGGGCTTCGTCGTGAAGCTGCTCCTCATGGCGGTCGTCAACGCGCTCGGCGTCGCCGTCGTCCTCGCGGCGTGGCAGGCGGAGTCGTGGGTCGTGCTCGGCGCGTCCGTCGTGCTCCTCGTCCTGGCCGACTGGATCTACTTCACGCGACGCGCGCTGCCTCTCAAGTACCTCTTCCCGGGCCTCGCCTTCCTCGCCGTCTTCCAGATCTTCGTCCTCGGCTACACGGCGTACGTCGCCTTCACGAACTACGGCACGGGCCACGCGGGCTCGATGCAGCAGGCGGTCGACGCCGCCCTCATCCAGGACGAGCGGCGCGACCCCGCGTCGCCCGAGTACCCCCTCGCGATCGTCGAGTCGGACGGCGCGCTCGGCTTCGCGATCGCCGACGACGGCGCCGTCCGCGTCGGGACGGCCGACCAGCCGCTCGAGACCGCGCCGGGCGCGGTGATCGGATCGTCCGGCGCACCGGAGTCCGTCCCGGGGTGGGATGTCGTGCCGCGCGCCGAGGTGCTCACCGACACCGACCTGCAGGAGCGCGTGGCCGCTCTCCGGGTGCCCGTGTCGGAGGACGCGGAGGACGGATCGATCCGCACGCGCGAGGGCGCGACGGGCGCCGTCTACACGTCGACGCTGGAGTGGGATGCCGAGGAGGAGACCTTCACGGACTCCGAGACGGGCGTCGTGTACGCACCGTCGGACGACGGCCGCTTCGTGGCCGACGACGGCACGGCCCTCGCGACCGGCTGGTACGTGGGCGTGGGCTTCGACAACTTCGTGCGCGCGGTCACCGACGCCGACCTCGCGGGACCGCTCCTGCAGGTGACGGCGTGGACGTTCGCGTTCGCCGTGCTCACGGTGCTCACGAGCTTCGGCCTCGGCCTGCTGTTCGCGATCATCTACAACGACGAGCGGGTGCGGGGGCGCAAGGTGCTGCGCACGCTCATGATCCTCCCCTACGCCTTCCCGGCGTTCATGTCGGCGCTGCTGTGGCGCGGCATGCTGAACTCCGAGTTCGGCGTCGTCAACGACCTCTTCTTCTTCGGAGCCGACATCACATGGCTCGGCGATCCGGTGCTCGCCAAGGCCGCCGTGCTCTGGGTGAACCTGTGGCTCAGCTACCCGTACTGGTTCCTCGTGTGCACGGGCGCGCTGCAGGCGCTGCCGTCCGACACGCTCGAGGCCGCGACGATCGACGGGGCGGGGCGCTGGCGCCGATTCCGGTCGATCATCCTGCCGCAGCTCCTCGTGTCGACGGCACCCTTGGCCATCTCGTCGTTCGCCTTCAACTTCAACAACTTCACGATCATCTACATGCTCACGGAGGGCGGTCCGGCGTTCCTCGGCAACTCCGGCCTCGGCGCGACCGACATCCTCATCTCCGCCATCTACCGCATCTCGGGAGTCTCGGGCGGCAGCGCAGACTACGGCCTCGCGAGCGCGCTCTCCATCGTCGTCTTCATCGTCATCGGCGTCATCTCGGCCCTGGCCTTCCGCCAGACCCGCAAGCTCGAGGAGTTCCAGTGAGCACCGTCACCGAACGCATCACGTCGCCGTCCCCCGGACGCCGCCCCGCGCGCCGCGCGCGCTGGTGGGCCGAGGTGGGATGGAAGTACCCCGTCGCGGTCGTGGTGCTCCTCTACGCGATGTTCCCGCTGCTCTACATCGTGTCGGCGTCGCTCAACCCGCGCGGCAGCCTCGCGGGGTCGAGCGCCCTGTTCTCCGCGCTGAGCGTCGACAACTTCGCCGCCCTGGGCGAGACGCGGTTCTGGTCGTGGATGCTCAACACGCTCTACGTGGGCGGGGCCGCGGCCGTCGGGGCGGTACTCATGGGCGCGGCTGCCGCCTACGCGTTCTCGCGGTTCCGGTTCGCCGGGCGCCGCGCGAGCCTGACGGGCCTGCTCATCATCCAGATGTTCCCGCAGACCGTCGCGTTCGTCGCGGTGTTCCTCCTCCTGCTCGCTCTCGGCGAGGTCGTGCCCGCTCTCGGCATCAACTCGCGCCTCGCCCTCATCTGCGTGTACCTCGGCGGCGCGCTGGGCGCGAACACGTTCCTCATGTACGGCTTCTTCAACTCGATCCCGGCCGAGCTCGACGAGTCGGCGAAGATCGACGGCGCGACGCACGCGCAGATCTTCTGGCGCATCATCATGCCGCTCGTGACGCCCGTGCTCGCCGTCGTGGCGCTGCTCGCCTTCATCTCGGCGTTCGGCGACTTCATCCTCGCGAAGATCGTGCTGACGAGCGAGGAGAACTGGACTCTCGCCGTCGGCATGTACCAGTGGGTGTCGAACCAGCTGACGTCGCGCTGGGGCATCTTCGCCGCCGGCTCCGTCGTCGCGTCGATCCCCGTGCTCGTCCTCTTCCTCTCGCTGCAGCGCTACATCGTCGGCGGCCTCACGGCCGGCTCGGTGAAGGGCTGAACGAGCGAAGCGAGCCGAAACCTGGCCCCATCCCCATCCCCTCCCGCACGAAGGAGTGCCCCGTCATGCCATCCCCCCTCCGAACCGCCCTCGCGACGGCAGCCGTCGTCGCGGTCGTGATCGCGATCGCGCCCTCGGCACAGGCCGTCGAGACCGACGACCTCACCGTCGCCCCCGTGGCGGGCCTCGCGGACGACTTCATGCTCGGCGTCGACGTGTCGTCCGTGCTGTCGCTCGAGGAGTCGGGCGTCGTCTTCCGCGACGACGCCGGACAGCCGGCCGATCTCTTCGCGGTGCTCGCCGACCACGGCGTCACCGATGTGCGGGTGCGCGTCTGGAACGATCCCTTCGACGCGGCCGGGAACGGCTACGGCGGCGGCGACGTCGACGTGGACCGGGCGCTCGAGATCGGCGAGCGCGCCGACGCCGCGGGCATGGGCGTCGTCGTCGACTTCCACTACTCCGACTTCTGGGCCGACCCGGGCAAGCAGCAGGCGCCCAAGGCGTGGGAGGGGTTCACCGTCGCCGAGACGGCCGAGGCCGTGCACGACTTCACGGCCGACGCCCTCTCCCGCTTCGCGGCGGCGGGCGTCGACGTGCGGATGGTGCAGGTGGGCAACGAGACGAACAACGGCGTCGCAGGCGTCACGGGCTGGGACGGGATGGCCGCGGTGTTCCGGGCCGGTTCCGCCGCCGTGCGCGAGACGCTGCCGGAAGCGCTCGTCGCGCTGCACTTCACGAACCCCGAGACGGCGAGCAGGTACGCCTCGTACGCTGCGGCGCTCGACGCCCGCGGAGTGGACTACGACGTGTTCGCGTCGTCGTACTACCCCTACTGGCACGGCACGACCGCGAACCTCACGGCGGCGCTGACGCAGGTGGCGCAGACGTACGACAAGCAGGTCGTCGTCGCCGAGACGAGCTGGGCCTACACGCTCGAGGACGGCGACGGCCACGGCAACACGATCGACCTCGCCTCTGAGGCGACGGCGTACGCGGTCAGCCCGCAGGGCCAGGCCGACGCCTTCCGCGATGTGGTGCAGGCCGTCCACGACGTCGGCGACGCCGGCATCGGGGTCTTCTCGTGGGAGCCGGCCTGGCTGCCGGTCGGCCCCGCCGAGGCGGTCGCGGCCAACCGGCTGCTGTGGGAGGAGTTCGGGTCGGGCTGGGCGTCGAGCCACGCCGCAGAGTACGACCCGCACGACGCGGGAGCGTGGTTCGGCGGATCGGCCGTCGACAACCAGGCGCTGTTCGCGTTCGACGGCACGCCGTTGCCGTCGCTGCGCGTGTTCGAGTACGTGCGCACGGGCGCAGAGGGTCCGCGCACCGTCACGACGGTGGAGCAGGTCTCGCTCATCGCCGACGAGGGCGACGCCGTCGCGCTCCCCGCGACGGTGGCGGTCGGGTACAGCGACGGCTCCGTCGAGCAGCAGGCCGTGACGTGGGCGGATGCCGACCTCACAGCGGTCGGCGTGCACACCGTGAGCGGCTCCACGGCGGCGGGGCTCGCGACGACGGCGACCGTGGAGGTGAGGCCTCGCTCGCACCTGCCCGGCGGCGGGTTCGAGGGCAGGGACGCCGCGCTGTGGACGCTTACCGGCGACGGCGGGTCGATCGGCTGGCAGGCGGACGCCTCCGAGGGGACGGACGCGCTGCACGTCTGGCTCGACCGCGACTTCGCGGGGTCGGCGACGCAGACGGTCACCGGCCTCGCACCCGGCTCGTACGTCGCCGTCGCGACCTCGCAGGGCGGAGCCGTACAGGCGGGCGACGCCGTGATGCTGCGCGTGACGGCATCGCCCGCGCACCTTCCGCCGCAGGCGTCGGCGAGCGCCGTCGCGGCGCAGACCCGCACGGCCGCCACGGCCCTCCCGTTCGACGGATGGCGCGCCTACGCGACTCGGACGACCGACGCCGTGCGCGTGAAGCGCGGTCAGGCCGTCACGGTGTCGGTCGAATGGGACCTGTCGTCCGGAGCCTGGGGAACCGTCGACGAGGTGCGCCTCGTGAAGGTCGGCTGACCCGGGTCAGCGGGCGGCGAGCGCGGCCTGGTAGAGCTCGCGCGACGAGCGCCCCGTCGCGGTCGCGACCTCGGCGGCCGCCTCCTTGAGGCGGCCGCCGGATGCGACGAGCGACAGCACCTGCCGGACGGCGTCCTCCAGCGGCACCTCGCGGCGATCGGCTCCCGCCACGACGACGACGAGCTCGCCGCGCACGCCTGCGCCGGCCCAGCCGACGAGCTCGGCGAGCGTGCCGCGCGCGACCTCCTCGTGCAGCTTCGTGAGCTCGCGGGCGACGACGGCGCGTCGGTCGGCGCCGAACGCGTCCGCCATGTCGGCGAGCGTCTGCGCGACGCGCGTCGGCGCCTCGAAGAACACCATGGTGCGCGGCTCGGCCGCGAGCGCCGTGAGCGCGCGGCGCCGCTCCCCCGGTTTGCGCGCGACGAAGCCCTCGAAGGTGAAGCGGTCGGTCGGCAGACCGGAGACGGCGAGCGCCGTGAGCACGGCGGAGGGCCCCGGCACGACCGTCACGTCGACGCCCGCGGCCGCCGCCGTCTGCACGAGCCCGTAACCGGGGTCGCTCACGGTCGGCATGCCGGCGTCCGTGAGGACGACGAGGTCGGCGTCCCTGGCGAGCTCCACGAGCTCGGCGGCCTTCTGCCGCTCGTTGTGGTCGTGCAGGGCGATGAGCCGCGGCCGGTTGGCGATGCCGAGCGCCGCCAGCAGGCGCTGGGTCGTGCGGGTGTCCTCCGCGGCGACGACCGTCGCGCTCTCGAGCAGCTCGACGAGCCGGCGCGACGCGTCGCCGAGGTTGCCGATGGGGGTCGCCGCGAGGATGATCACCCCGACAGCCTAGGTGCGCGAGCCCGCGAGGATGTCGGCGCGGTCGCGGAAGCCGTCGGAGTTGACCCGGTCGAGGGCGACCTGCTTGCGGATGGCCGCGGCCTTCTCGTAGAGGCTGGGGTCGCCGAAGCTCGTGAGCACCTTCACGATGACGGGGAGCAGCTCGACCATGAGGAAGAGCGCCGCGATGAGCAGGTGCGCGATGCGGATGGCCGGCTCGCGCTCGCCGAGCGTCTGCAGGCCCGTGATCTGGCTCAGCAGTCCGATGGCGCCCGCGTTCGTCTCGGCGACCGAGGCGGCGCGGGCATTGTATGCCGCGAGCGCGGTGTCGTACGCGGCCTGCGCGGCGGGGAGCTGGTCCTCGGCGGCCTGGCGGTTCGCCGACTCGGAGGTGGCGGTCTGGGTCGCGGCGGCCGACTCCGTGTCGGCGAGCGCCTCGTTGGCCTCACGCAGCTGCGCGGCGAGGTCGTCGTACGTCGCCTGCGCGGCCGCGAGCTGCGCCTGGGCGGCTTCGGAGCTCGCGCCCTCGCCCGTGACGCCCGTGCAGCCGGCGACCTCGCCCGATCCCGTGCCGTCGAGCTCGCACTGGTACAGGGCGCGCGCCTCGTCGATGACGGTCTGCTGCGCGGCGAGCTTCTCGGTGATGGCGTCGACCGTGCTCTGGGCGGCCGAGACCGAGGCCGACGTCGAGTCGGTGCCCGTGACGATGCCGGTGGCCGCCTGGTTCTGCAGTGCGGCGAGGTTCGCGGTGGCCTCGTCGAGCGCCTGCTTCTCGGGGCCGGAGTCGAGCGCCGCCTGGTCGTCCTGCGCGGAGGCGATGTTGGTGGCGGCGACCTCCTGGGCGATGTCGTTGTGGAAGGCCTGGAGCACGATCGGCTCCGCGACGATGACGCCGATGATGAGCGCCATCACGACGCGGGGCGCGGCCAGCCCGATGAGCTTGATGACGCTGCGCGTGGACGACATCGTCGAGGTGAGGAACCGGTCGAGGTTGAAGATGATGCCGGCCCACACGATCGCGAGCGGGATGGCGAGCCACACGGCGACCTGCACGCCCGTCGTGAGGGCGAAGAGCATGGAGAGCGCGGAGACGAGGGCCGTGCCGAGCAGGACGAAGAACATCTGCACGAACCGCGGCGTCTCGGTCGGCACGATGTCGAGCACGTGCCCGTCGGCCCCTCCGAGGATCGCGAGCCGCCGCAGGCGCGAGCCCGGGGCACCGGCGAGGGGGCGGCG
>NZ_JBSHGQ010000053.1:0-20814 GCF_053617895.1 Microbacterium sp. NPDC055683
CTCTCATGCGCCGGCGCCCGGCTCGGCGTCGTCGACGAGCGTGGGCGCGTCGCGCTCGACCGTCTCGCGCGCGATGCGCTCGAGGTCGTCGCCGTCGGCCGCGATGCCCGCGTCGCGCAGTCGTGCGGCGACCATCCCCACGGCGTCGTCGGGGGACAGGTTGCCGATCGCAATATCGCCCTGCACCTGCGCCACGATGCCGCGCAGGCGCTCGTCGTCCGTCGTCGTGTGGACGTCCTCGCGGGGCTCCGTCTGCCGGCCAGGCGACGGCTCCGCCGGTCCGACGCCCGCGACGTCGTTCTGCTCGCCCTCGTCGGGCGACCCGGGCGCCTCGCCCTCGACCCCGACGACGTCGGCGGAACCGCTGTCCGCGCCTCCGCGCCCCGCCGGCACGTCCTCGACGGGCGGGCCGCCCGCTTCGCTCTCCGTCATCGTCTCTCCTCCCGTCCGCGCGCCGTCAGCGCGCGTCCTCGTCGTCGCCCCGGAGGGCGTCCTCTTCGCCCGTGTAGCCGTCGTCGGCCGCACGCTCGTCGTCGGGCAGCGCGGGACGGCCCGCCGCGCCGTCGGGGAGCGGGCCCCTGTCGTCTGCCAGCTCCTCGGGATCCACCTCGTCCTCGAGCGCGTCGATCGTCGCGTCGTCTGGCACGTCCCGGTGCTCCGGCACGCGAGCGGGCCTGGTCTGGATGTCGGGATCGACTCCCTCGACGTTCGCCATGACGTCCTCCTCCTCTGCGTTCGGATGCCTCCAGGGTGCGATGCGGGATCGTGTCGTGCCAGGGGTTGACAGCGCGGCTCGCACGGCCGATACGGGCGAGCTCGCGGCATGTCAACCGCCTGTCGCCCGCGTCTCGTCCGGACCAGGGTCGGGCAGGACGAGAGGAGCACGATGAGCGAGGCAGATGGAAGACCCGAGGCGATCTGGCGGCGGACGGCGCCCGTCGTCGTCGTCGACGAGGAGCACATCCTCCGGCCCGACATCGTCGTCGCCGGTGCCGGCCTCACGGGGCTCGCGACGGCCGTGCTGCTCGCGCGGGCGGGGCACCGCGTCGCGGTGTGCGAGGCGCGCCGTGTCGGCGCGGCGGCGACGGGCAACACGACGGCGAAGCTCTCCCTCCTGCAGGGCTCGGTCTACGGGCAGCTCCGGGCACATGCGGGGGACGACGCGCTGAGGGCCTACGCCGCAGCGCAGCGCGAGGCCGCAGCCTGGGTGCGGGAGACCGCCCCCGCCGACGCGCTCCGGACCGAGCCGGCGTTCACCTATGCCACGACGCCGGAGGGGGAGGCCGCCCTCGAGCGCGAGGCGGAGGCGCTCGCCGCGGCGGGCGTGACGGCCCCCTGGCAGCCCGTGGCCGACGCGGGCCTGCCGTTCCCCGTCGCGCGCGCCCTGAGGATGGACGACCAGGCCGCCCTGCATCCCCTCCGGCTCCTCGCCGCGCTCGCCGCGGAGCTCCGCCGACGAGGCGGCAGCATCGTCGAGGGATGCCGCGTCGTGGGCGTCGACGATCTCGATGCCGGGGTGCGGGTCTCCACGACGCGCGGGGCGCTCGACGCCGCGCATCTCGTCGTCGCGACGGGGTCGCCCGTCATCGACCGTGCCGGGTTCTTCGCACGGCTCGAGCCCTCGAGGTCGATCGCGGCGGCCTACGCCGGGATCGACCCGCCGCAGGGCATGTTCCTCTCGGTCGACCCGCAGGCGCGTTCTCTCCGGACGACGGAGGACGGGCGCGGCGGCACGCTGCTCATCGCGGGCGGCGGCGGGTATCGGACGGGGTCGCCGCACGGGTCGGGGCCCGTGCTCGACGAGCTCGACGGGTGGGTGCGCCGGCACTTCCCCCGCGCCCGGCGCGTGACGTGGTGGGCGGCGCAGGACTATCGCACCGTCACGCGGGTGCCGTTCGCGGGGGCCGAGCCCGGCGGGCGTGTGCACGCCGCGACGGGGTACGACAAGTGGGGCATGACGAACGCCGTCGCGGCGGCGCTCGCGATCGCCGGGGGGATCGCCGGAGCCGAGCCGTCGTGGGCGGCGGCGCTGCGCGCGCCGAGGATCGGCCTGCGCGACGTCGCGACGGCGGTGGGCGCCAACGCCAAGGCCGCCGGCGCGATGGCGGCCGGGTGGGCCGACGCCCTCGTCTCGGCAGGAGACGGCGTCGAGCTCGCCGAGGGCGAGGGGAGGGTCGTGAGACGGGGCGCGCGCCCCGTCGGCGTCTCACGCGTCGACGGCCGGCTCTGCGCCGTGTCGGCCGTGTGCACCCACCTCGGCGGCGTCCTGCGGTGGAACGGCGCGGAACGCAGCTGGGACTGCCCCCTGCACGCTTCGCGTTTCTCGCCGGATGGCACCGTGCTGGAGGGGCCGGCGACCGCCGATCTCGCGGAGGAGCCCGCGTAGCCCGTCGATAGGGTGGGCGGGAGACCGTCCGCGCCCGACGCGCCGGAACCCGGCGCGCCGCGGACGGCCGAAGGGGGTAGTGCATGGAAGGCATCCTGGCCACAGCGGGCGGAGTGGGGCTCGCGGTCGTCATCGGGGTCGTGGTCGTCGTCGTCATCGTCGCAGCGCTCGTCGGCACGCTCGTGCTGCGGGCCTGGTACAAGGTGGCGCGAGCGGACGAGGCGCTCATCATCGTCGGCAAGAAACAGAAGGCCAAGGACGGGACCTCGTCGAACGTGGCCGTCATCCGCGGCGGCGGCGCCGTCGTCAACCCGATCACGCAGCGCTCCGAGACGCTCTCGCTGCGAGCGCGCCAGATCATGGTGAAGCCCACGGCGCAGTCGATCCAGGGCGTGACGGTCGACGTCACGGGTGTCGCGCTCGTGAAGATCGGCTCGACCCCCGAGGCCATCGCGAGCGCTGCCGAGCGCTTCGTCTCGCAGGACGACGCGATCGAGGTGTTCACGACCGAGCAGCTCGAGGGCGCGCTGCGCGGCGTCGTCGCGACGCTCACGGTCGAGCAGCTCATGCGCGACCGGCAGGAGCTCTCGGATCAGATCGCGGCGCTCATCAAGAGCGACCTCGAGGACCAGGGGCTCGTGCTCGACAGCTTCCAGATCCAGGGCATCACCGACCAGAACGGCTACATCGAGGCGCTCGGCGCAGAGGAGGTCTCGAAGGTCAAGCGGCAGGCCGAGATCGCCCGCATCAACGCGGAGCGCGAGATCAAGGCGCGCGAGATCGCGACGAGCGAGGAGACGCTCATCGAGCAGACCGCGTTCGACCGCAACTCGGCCGCGGCCGCGGCCGACGTCGGCCAGGCACGGGCGGAGGCCGAGCAGGCGGAGGCGCTCGCGCGCGCGAAGGCCCAGCAGGGCGTCCTCATGCAGGAGGCCGAGAACAAGCAGGCCGAGCTCGACGCCGACGTCAAGCGCGTCGCCGACGCTGCCCTGTACGAGCGCCAGAAGCGCGCGGACGCCGACGCCTACGCGCGGGTGAAGGAGGCCGAGGCCGAGGCGCAGATCGCCGAGCAGGAGGCACGCGCCATCCGCATCAAGGCGGAGGCCGACGCCGAGGCCATCCGGGTCGAGGGCGAGGCGAAGGCGTCCGCGATCGAGGCGGAGGCCGCAGCCCTCGCGAAGAACCAGGACGCGTTCCTCGCGCAGCGCGCGCTGGACGCCCTCGTGCCGATGATGACGGAGTTCGCCAAGGGCTACGCCAACGTCGGCAGCGTCACCGTGCTCTCGGGCGCCGGCGGAGACGGCGCGTCCGGCCACCTGGCGGGCGAGACCGCCGCCGACATGCGCTCGATGTTCGACAGCGTCCGCGCGGCGACGGGCGTCGACCTCGCCGCTGTCATCCAGGGGCATGCGATCGGTCGAGGGATGGCCGCCGGCCGTCAGGACGAGGCGCCGGCTCCCGCGGCGCCCGCCGAGCCCGCGCCGCCCGCGCCGGAGCCGGAGGCTCCTCCGGCCCCGTAACCCGGCGCCCGCGGGCGTCACAGGGCGCAACGAGAGGACACGTCGCGGCATCGCGACGTGTCCTCTTCGCGTCTCGGCGGCCGCCGCCGTCGTGCGGCGGCGGGGACATCGCGACGATCGATCGGCTTCTGCGATGGGTCGTCATCCGATCCGGTGATTGGACGGCCCGCCCCGGCCCTCCGCAGGCTGTCTGCGACGCCGGGACATCCGCCCGGCCCGACGGGACGGAGACGGACATGACGTGGGGAAGCGACCGGGACGAGCTGAAGGCGGACCTCGCCGCGACGCTGCGCCACTTCGGGCGGAACGGCTACCAGTACGGGCTGGCGGGCCACGCCACCATCCGCGACGCGGGCGAGGGGGAACGCTACTGGGTCAACCCCGCCGGCATCCCGTTCGCCGAGGTGGAGGAAGAGGACCTCGTGCTCGTCGCGCCCGACGGCTCTGTCCTGGAAGGACGTCACGAGGCGCACGGGTTCCAGAGCCAGATCGAGGTGCACAGGGCGCGGCCGGAGCTGCGAGCGGGATTCCACGTGCATGCCACGCACATCTTCGCGTGGTCGAGCGCGGGCGGCGAGCTGGCTCCGCTCACGACCGACTCGTCGTGGCTGCAGGGGATCCAGGCGGTTCGGACGTCGTTCGACCAGCCGGCGGCCGAGGCGCTCGGCGCGGATGCCCGCATCCTCATCCAGCGCGCTCACGGCGCCGTGACCTACGGCGCCACGATCGCCGAGGCGGCGTTCTGGTTCGCCTCGATCGAACGCGCCGCATACACGCAGCTCCTGCTCGAGGCCGCAGGCCGGGCGCAGCCCGTCGACGCCGCGCTGTCCCAGGCCTGGCGGCTCCCCCCGGAGGCGGCCGACCGTCAGTTCCGCCCCCTCATCGAGGCCGAGCGCCGCCGCACGGCGCTCGCGATCGCGTGAGCGCCGTGTCGGACCGCCGGCACATCCACCTGGGGCTCTGGCTCACCTACCTCTCGGCCGCCGGATGGACGGCCCCCGACAGCCGCGCCGAGGAGGTCAACGGGCTCGAGCCGTACGCCGAGATCGCCCGCATCGCCGAGGACGCGAAGCTCGACGCCGTCATCCGCGGCGACGGGGTCGCGAGCCACGTGCTGAAGGCGGACGGCCCCTACGCCGGCTCCCTCGAGCTGCTCACGCTCCTCGCCGCCCTGTCGGCGCGCACCTCGCGCATCGGGCTCATCGGCACCGCGTCGACGACCTTCTCCGAGCCGTTCACGCTCGCGCGCCAGTTCGCCACGATCGACCACCTCAGCGGCGGCCGCGCGGGCTGGAACATCGTCACCTCGTCGGACGGCGAGCGCAACTACGGCTACGAGGCCATCCCCGACCAGGACGCGCGGTATGCGCGCGCCGACGAGTTCCTCGAGGTCGTCGAACGGCTCTGGGCGAGCTGGGACCCCGACGCCGTGCGCATCGACCGCGCGACGCGCACCTTCGTCGACCCCGCCCGCGTGCAGGCGATCGACCACGACGGCGCGCACTTCCGCGTCGCGGGGCCGCTCAACGTCGCGCGCTCGCCGCAGGGCCGGCCCGTGCTCATCCAGGCCGGCAGCTCGGAACGGGGGCGCCGCTTCGCGGCGGAGCACGCGGAGGTGATCTTCACGGCGCAGCGCGAGGTCGCCGACGGCGTCGCATTCGCGGCCGACCTGCGCGACCGGGTCGCCGCGGCGGGCCGCGACCCCGGCACCACCCGCATCCTGCCCGGCCTCGGCCTGTATCTCGCCGAGACCGAGACCGAGGCGCTCGAGCTCTACGAGCGCGAGCTCGAGGTCATCGACTACGACGCCGCGCGCGAACGCCTCGAGAAGCTGCTCGGCGGCGTCGACCTCTCCGACGTGCCGCTCGACGATCGCGTCCCCGACGACCGCTGGCCCGACACCGCCGCCCTCGCCAGGCGCCAGAGCCGCCCGCAGATCTTCATCGACCTGTCCGTGCGGCACGGCTACACGCTGCGCCGCGTGCTGCAGGCCGTCGTCGCCGGCTTCGGGCACGGCCGCTTCGTCGGCACGCCGGAGCAGGCCGCCGACCGCATCGTCCAGTGGGCCGACGCGGGCGCCGCCGACGGCTTCGTGATCTTCCCCTCCGGCGGATGGCAGACCATCCACCTCCTCGCCGAGCAGGTCGTCCCGATCCTGCGCGAGCGGGGGCGCTTCCGCGAGGAGTACGAGGGGAGCACCCTGCGCGACCACTTCGGCCTGCCGCCCGTGCCGGCCGCCGTCGCGCCCACCCTGAGGAGAACAGCACCGTGAACACCATCCGCACCGCCGCCGGCATCGCGGCCCTGCTCGCGACGGCCGTCGCCCTGTCGGCGTGCGCGTCGGCCGCGCCGGGAGCCGACGCGGCCGACGCCGATGCCGACGCGACGCCCGTCGTCGGCGGCGAGCTCGTCGTCGGCCAGACCGACATCCCGCCCTGCCTCGACGCCGCCATCACGCCCTACAACAACTTCGCGGGCCGCGCCGTCGTCGACAACCTCTTCGACCAGGACGAGGAGACAGGCGAGATCCTGCCCTGGCTCGCGACGGGCTACGAGGTGTCGGACGACGGCCTGACCTACACGATCTCGCTCCGCGACGACGTGACGTTCTCGAACGGCGAGCCGTTCACGGCGGAGGCCGTCACGGCCACGCTCGACAACGCCATCGAGTTCCGCGCGACCGACGGCCGCGGCGTCGCCGCCGCGTACATCTCCGGCTACTCCGGCTCCGAGGCGGTCGACGACCACACCGTGACCGTGACGTTCGAGGAGCCCAAGGCCGGCTTCATCCAGGCCCTCACGGAGAAGGCGCTCGGCATCATCTGGCCGGGGAGCCTCACGCTCGACTACGACCAGCGCTGCGAGACCGGGCCGATCGGCACGGGGCCGTTCGTCATCGAGGAGAACGTGCCGGACGACCACATCACGGTCGTCCGCAGAGACGGCTACGCCTGGCCGTCGCCGAACAGCGACAATCCCGGCGAGGCCTATGTCGACGCCATCCGGTTCGTCGAGATCCCGGAGGGCGGCGTGCTCACCGAGAACCTTCTGAGCGGCGAGGTCGACGCGGCGATCAGCCTCTCGTCGACCGACATCGCGCGCGTGGAGGCCGAGGGCGGACAGGTCGTCAGCGCCGTGTCGGCGGGCATCGCCAACACGATCTACCCCAACCTCGACCACGCCCCGTTCGACGACGAGGCGGTGCGGCAGGCGTTCCAGGTCGGCTTCGACCGGCAGGAGCTGCAGGACACGATCTACGACCAGTACAGCCCCGCGCCCACCTCGGTCATCTCCGACACGGTGCCGGGGCACGTCGACCTCTCCGACGCCCTCGCCTACGACCCGGATGGCGCGGCCGCGCTCCTCGAGGACGCCGGCTGGGAGATCGCGGACGACGGCATCCGCGAGAAGGACGGCGAGCGGCTGGAGGCCGAGATCACCTTCACGGACGAGAACTCGCGCCCGCTGTGGCAGCTCGTGCAGGCGCAGCTCCTCGAGATCGGCTTCGACCTGCAGCTGCGCCAGGTGACGCTCGCGGAGAGCACGGCGCTGCAGGAGTCTGGCGAATGGGACCTCCTCGCGGGCAACTTCACGCGCGCCGATCCCGACGTGCTCCTCAACACCTTCCACCCCGACTTCGTGACGTACGCGCGTTTCACGGATGAGAACATCCCCGATCTCGTCGAGGTGCTCGACGCTCAGACGACCGAGCTCGACCCTGCGGCCCGCCAGGAGCTGTTCGCCGAGGCGCAGCGCCTGATCGTCGAGCGCGGATACGGCTTCCCGTACAGCCAGTCGGGCCGCCCGACGGTCGCGCTCGGCAACGTGCACGGGCTCGGCAACCAGCTCACCGGCTGGCAGGTGTTCGACGAGGCCTGGCTCGACGCCGAATGAACCAGGGGGTCGGCGCCGCGGTGGGGCGGCGCCGGCCTCCTTCCCTCCCGTCTGAGAAAGGACAGCGGATGATCGCCTACATCGCCCGGCGCATCGGGTACGCCCTGCTCGTCGTGTGGGCCGCGTACACCGCCACGTTCGTGCTGCTGTACGTGCTCCCGGCCGACCCCGTCTCGATCATGCTGGCCGGGACGGGCGACGCGACGCGGACGAGCCCGGAGGAGCGCGCGGCGATCGAGGCGCGCTTCGGGTTCGACCAGCCCGTCCCCGTGCAGTACGTCACTCTTCTGGGACGGGCGCTCACGGGCGACCTCGGCGTCTCGGTGCAGACCGAGCGGCCCGTCGCGGCCGACATCGCCGCGGCCCTGCCGCACACCCTCCAGCTCGCCGGGCTCGGCATCCTGTTCGGCGTGCTCATCGGGGCCGTCATCGCGATCGCCGCCAACCTCACCCGAAGCCGCGTGCTCTCGAACCTGCTCTTCTCGACGCCGCCGTTCGTCGCGGCCGTCCCGACGTTCCTCATCGCGCTGCTCATGCTGCAGCTGTTCGCCTTCCACTGGCGCCTGCTGCCGTCTCGCGGCAACGACGACGCCTCGGCGCTCGTCCTGCCCGCACTCACGCTCGGCATTGCGATCAGCGCGACGATCGGCCAGCTGCTCGCCAAGGGCATCCGCGACACGCTCCGCGAGCCGTTCGTCGACGTGCTGCGCGCGAAGGGTGTCTCGCGCTGGGGGATCCAGATCGGCCATGTGCTGAAGAACGCCGCAATCCCGTCGCTCACCGTGCTCGCGCTCCTCGTCGGCGGCGTCTTCTCCGGCGCCGTCGTCATCGAGACGGTGTACTCGCGCGTCGGAGTCGGGCGCCTCCTCCAGGGGGCCGTCGACACGCAGGACATCCCGCTCGTGCAGGCGCTCGTCATCCTGTCCGCCGTCGCGTACGCGGTCGTCAACCTCGCCGTCGACCTCGTCTACCCGCTCGTCGACCCCCGCATCCGCCGCGTCGCGGCCGTTTGATCCGCCGCCCGAACCGAGAGGACCGCCATGACCCAGCTCGACGTCGAGATCGCGCGGGAGGCAGCCGCCCCCGCCGCCGCTCCACCGCGCCGCCGCGCCGGGAACGTCGCACGGCGCGTGCTGAGGGAGCCGGGCTACGCGCTGGCATGGGCCGTGGTGCTCCTCGTCGCGGCGTTCGTCGTCGCGCCGGGCGCGTTCAGCCCCTTCGACCCGCTTGCGCCGAGCACGGGGGCGAAGCTGTCGCCGCCGTCGTGGGAGCATCCGTTCGGCACCGACTACATCGGCCGCGACCTCCTCAGCCGCGTCGTGCACGGCAGCGCCCTGTCGCTGCAGGCCACGGTCGTCGCCCTCGCGCTCGCCTTCGTCCTCAGCGCCGCGATCGGGCTGCTCGCGGGGTTCCTCGGCGGGGTCGTCGACACCGTGCTCATGCGCGTCATCGACGTCTTCCTCGCCATCCCGAACCTGCTCATCTCGCTGCTCCTCATCACGGCCCTCGGGTTCGGCACCCTCAACATCGCCATCGCGGTCGGCATCGCCTCCGTCGCGAGCTTCTCGCGCGTCATGCGGGCGGAGGTCCTGAGGGTGACGACATCGCCCTTCGTCGAGGCGGCCCGCGCCTCCGGCGTGCGCTGGCCCGCCATCCTCGTCCAGCACGTGCTGCCGCATGCGAGGGGACCCGTGCTGTCGCTCGTCGCCCTCGAGTTCGGGTCGGCCATCCTCTCCATCGCGGCGCTCAGCTTCCTCGGCTTCGGCGTCGCCCTGCCCGCCCCGGAGTGGGGCAACCTCGTCGCCGAGGGGCGCAACTACCTCGGCACGGCGTGGTGGCTGACCATCCTGCCCGGCGCGGTCATCGTCGCCGTCGTCGTCGCCGCCAACCGCATCAGCCAGGGTCTCGCCGGGGAGGCGCGCCGATGACCGCGCCCATCGTCCGGGTGTCCGGGCTCAGGGTCGGGTACGGCACGAGCACGCACCACGCCGTCGACGACGTCGACCTCGAGGTCGCGCCCGGCGAGATCGTGTCGATCGTCGGGGAATCCGGATCGGGGAAGTCCACGACGGTGGCGGCGCTCATCGGGCTGCTGCCCGAAGGCGCGCGCGTGCACGGAGGGAGCATCGAGGTCGACGGCGTCGACGTCGTCGGCCTCGACGAGAAGGCGCTCCGGCGGCTCCTCGTCGGAACCGTCGGCTACGTTCCGCAGGACCCCACGATCTCCCTCGACCCCGTCCAGACGGTGGGGTCGCAGATCGACGAGGTCTTCCGGCTGCACGGGTCGGTGCCGCGCTCCGCGATCCGCGACGCCTCCGTCGCCATCCTGCGCCGCGTCGGCATCGACCGTCCCGAGGTGCGTCACGGCCAGTACCCGCACGAGCTCTCGGGCGGCATGCGTCAGCGCGTGCTCATCGGGATCGCGCTCGCAGGGCGCCCGCGCCTCATCGTGGCGGACGAGCCGACATCCGGCCTCGACGTGACGGTGCAGAAGACGGTGCTCGACGAGCTCGTCGCGCTCGCCCGCGACGAGGGCGTCGCCGTCGTCCTCGTCACGCACGATCTCGGCGTCGCCCACGACCGGTCCCAGCGGATCGTCGTCATGCAGAAGGGGCGGATCGTCGAGGAGGGGGCGGCCGCCGGCGTCTTCCTGAGCCCCGCCCATCCGTACACCCGGCGGCTCATCGCCGCCGTGCCCACGCTCGCCCACCCCGTGCTGCGCCCGCCTGCGCGGGAGGACCCGCCCGCGGAGCCCGTGCTGCGCGCGGAAGGGATCCGCAAGACGTTCCGGCTCAGCGGCGCACGCGGGGCCCGCGACCTCGTCGCGGTCGACGACATCTCGCTCGCCGTCGGCCGCGGGCGCACGCTCGGCATCGTCGGCGAGTCGGGATCGGGCAAGTCGACGCTCGCGCGCATCCTCGCCGGCCTCACGGAGCCCACGCAGGGGACCGTGAGGCTCGACGGCCGCGACGTCGCGGGGGCCGGCCGCCGCGAGCGACGCGAGCTGCGCCGGCAGGTGCAGTACGTCTACCAGAACCCGTTCGCCTCCCTCGACCCGCGCTTCACGGTGGAGCGCGTGATCGCGGAGCCGCTCACGGCGTTCCGGGTCGGGGACCGCGCCACCCGACGGCGGCGCGTCGCGGAGCTGCTCGATCTCGTCGCGCTGCCCTCCGACGTCGCGCGCCGCACGCCCGTGGCGCTCTCCGGCGGGCAGCGGCAGCGCGTCGCGATCGCGCGGGCGCTCGCGCTGGAGCCGAGGCTGCTCATCCTCGACGAGCCGGTGTCGGCGCTCGACGTCTCGGTGCAGGAGCAGGTGCTGCGGCTGCTCGTCTCGGTGCAGGAGGAGCTCGGTCTCACCTCGGTGTTCATCTCCCACGATCTCGCCGTCGTGCGGCTGGTCTCCGACGAGGTGCTCGTCGTGCAGGGAGGGCGGGCGGTCGAGGCGGGGCGCACGCAGGAGATCTTCGACGCCCCTCAGCATCCGTACACACGAGCGCTGCTGGACGCCATCCCCGGACCGCGGGAGGATGCGCAGACGCCCTGAGGGGCGCCGACAGCACCCCTCTCGGCCGGAATGCGCACGCCGCCCCCCGGGTTGGCCTCTGCGTCGGCCACGGACGCGGAGGGTGCAACATGGACGGTCTCGAGGTCACGGTCCTGCTCGGAGCGAGCGTGCTCGTCGGCGCGCTGCTCGCCCCCCGCCTGCGGATCGCGGTCCCGCTGCTGCTGCTCGTCTTCGGGCTGCTCCTCGGCTTCGTCCCCGAGCTGCGCGAGGTGCAGCTGCCGCCCGAGACGGTGCTGCTGCTCTTCCTCCCCGTCATGCTCTTCTGGGAGAGCCTGACGACCTCGCTGCGGGCCATCCGGCGCGACCTGCGCGGCATCGTGCTGATGAGCACGCTGCTCGTCGTCGCGACGGCCTTCGCGGTGGCAGGGGTCGCGCACCTCCTCGGGCTGCCGTGGGAGGTCGCGCTCATCCTCGGGGCGGCCGTCGCCCCGCCCGACGCGACGGCGGTCGCGGCGCTCGGCCGCACGCTGCCGCGGCGCAACTTCATGGCGCTCAAGGCCGAGAGCCTCACGAACGACGGCACGGCGCTCGTCATCTACTCGGTCGCCGTGGGCCTCGCCGTGGGCGGCCAGTACACGCCGCTGTCGATCTCGGGGCTCGTCCTGCTGTCGTACGGAGGGGGAGCGGCCGTCGGCATCGTCGTCGCGGCGCTCGCCGTGCTGCTCCTGCGCCGTCTCGCCGACGCGCTCACGATCAACATCGTGCTCCTCCTGGTGCCGTTCGCCGCGTACCTCCTCGCCGAGACCGTCCACGCCTCGGGCGTGCTCGCGGTCGTCGTGGCGGGCCTCATCACGGCCTGGACGTCGCCGCGCACGACGACGGCGGCGTCGCGGCGGCAGACCGAGGCGGCATGGCCGCTCGGCACCTTCCTCCTGAACGGCTCGCTGTTCGTCCTGATCGGGCTCGAGGTGCAGCTCGTCGCGCACGAGATCGACGCGCGCCAGATCGGATGGCTCCTGGGCGTGACCGTCGCGGTGTGGGTCACGACGCTCGTCGTCCGCTTCGCCTTCCAGATGACGACCGTGTCGGCCATCCGGATGCTCGACCGGCGCCCCTCGCAGCGCGCCCGGCGGATGAGCAACCGGGCGCGCGTCGTGAGCACCGTCGCGGGATTCCGGGGCGCCGTATCGCTCGCCATCGCGCTGTCCGTGCCGCTCACGATGGACGACGGGTCGGCGCTCGGGGGCCGCGAGGAGATCGTGTTCGTGACGGCGGGCGTCATCGTCCTCACCCTCCTGGTGCAGGGGCCCCTGCTGCCGCTCGTCGTGAGGTGGGCGCGACTGCCCGAGGACACCTCGGGCGAGGAGGAGCTCGCGCTCGCCCAGCGGGCGATCACGGGCGCCGCACTGTCGGCACTCGACGACCTCGCGGCGGAGCACGGCGTGAGCGACGACGTCAGGGACCGCATCCGCGCCGACGCGTACGAGATGCTCGAGTTGCAGAACGCCCAGCGGCAGGCACGCGAGCAGGAGGCGGTCGACCGCGAGGTGCGCGCGCTCGATGCCGCTCTCGCCGAGCCCGACCCCGCCGCGGCCGGCGAGCGCGACGCCGAGGCGGCCGCGATCGAGGTGCTCACGCTCTCCCCGATCGGGCGGCACGAGGAGTACACGCGGCTGAAGCTCGCCCTGCTCGCCCGCAAGCGCGAGGTGCTGTTCGGGCTGCGCCGCGACGGCACGGTGGACGACGCCGTCGTGCTGCGCATCCAGGCGCGCCTCGATCTCGACGAGCTGCGCATCACGGGCGGGGAGGTCGTCGCCGAGTGAGGCCCCTCAGGCGCGCGACGCCTCCCACCGCGCGCGTGTGAGGAAGGCCAGCCGGCCCGTCTTGCCCGGGAGCGCGACGTGCGGGCCGAGCTCGAAGCCCGACTTGCGGGCCCGATCGACCGCCCGCTCGTTGTCGGCGTCCGGCTCGATGACGAGGCGGTCGACCGACGGACGGCTGAAGAGGAAGGCGAACACGGCGTCGCCCACGTGGCTCGTGAAGCGCGCGACGCGCGGTCCGCGGTCGCCGAGGAGGAAATGGAGGCCCGCATCGCCCGGCAGGGCGTCGTAGACCTCTCCGACGGGATCGGCGTCGGGCTCGTACGTCTGCAGCAGCACGATCGGGAGGCCGTCGCGGCGGACGAGGAACGCGTGGTGCGTCGGGAGTCCGTCGACGTAGCGGTAGACGTCGCGGACCTCGTCGCGCGAGTGCCCCGCCATGCCCCAGAAAACCGAGGTCGGCCGCGTCACCCACTCGTGCAGGAGGTCGAGGTGCGCGTCGGGGTCGAGCACCTGGAACGTCACGCGGCCGAGCGCGGGCGAGTCGACGGCGTGGACGACGGAGCCTGCGGGGCCGCTCACGAGGCGGCGGTCGTCGTGGGCGCTCATGCGCCTCCTGTCGGAAGATCGGGGCGCAGGACGCGCCAGTCCGTGGTGATGCGCGTGGGTCGCACACGGACCCACGCCGCGTGCTGATCGGCCGCATGAGGGGATGAGGCGTCGCCGGAGGCGCCGAAGGGCACACTCCAGAGGCTCCGTGAGCGGTCGTCGAGGTCCCATGCCCAGCGCGCGACCGATCCCCGCCAGGCGCGGTCGACGGCGCCCGGCGTCGACCCCGTGCAGCGCACGGTGTCGCCGTCGCCGGAGAGGGGCGTCGCGAACGCCGCGCCGCGGGAGGCCCCTCCCGCGAGCTCGGCGACGTCGTCGAGGACATGGAGGGGCAGCATCGTGTGCACGTCGCCCCATGGCGGCGCGTCGGCAGCCGCTGCGAGCGCGTCGACGACGAGCGCGCGGTCGGCGATCGCGGGATGGCGCAGGAGCCGGGGGAGCGCGGCGGCGACGCGCCCGGCCACGGCCATCCAGGGATCGAAGACGGCGCCGAACCCGTGGGGAGCGCGCAGGGCGGCGAGGGCGGGATGGCCGACGAGCGCCCGGACGAGCGCCCCGCGCCACGCCGCGAACACGCCGGCGGCGCGCGAGCCGGCGTCCATCCTCCCGTCCCAGGACCGCAGGGTCTCGCGTGCCCTCGCGGCGGCCTCGGGAAGCGGGTCGTCGGGGAGGAGCGGGAGGAGCGCGTGCCGCTGCCCGCTGTCGATGTCGCCCCAGATGGCGGCGAACCCGTCCACGGCGTCGGGGCGGAGCTCGTCGAGGAGACGGGAGATACGGCGGGCGCGGTGCGGGGACGCGTACGCCCAGCCGAGGTCGACCGCGGGCTCCGCCGGCCGCTCGTTCGCGTCGACCGCGACCTCGGCCACGCGCGTCGCCGCGGGAGGGCGCCGGTCGGCGGCGGGGGCGTTCGAGGCGCCGTCGAGCGCCCGACGGCGCTCGGAGCGCGGACGACCGGGCACGAGCCCCGCCGTGGCCGACAGCACGGTGCCGTCGCGGTCGGCCGCGAGCACGCGGTTCACGGGGTCGACCCAGCTCTCGAACGCCGAGACGACGTCGGATGCCGTGCGGGCCCGCAGGAGCGGCAGCAGCGCGCGGGCGCCGAGGTCGGAGCGGGTGCGGGCGGGATGGCGGACGCCCCACCCGACGAGCGCATCGCCGTCGGGACGCAGCTCGGTGACGATGCAGCCGCGCGGCGTCTCGATGGCCGTCACCGCGACGTCGTCGCCGCCGCGCACGCGCACGGTCGAACGGCGCACATCGGCGGGCGACCATCCGTCGGGCCCGAGCGCCTCGTACCCGTCGCCCGCCCGCCGCAGCCGCTCGCGGAAGACCTCGACGCTGTGCGCGACGGCGTTCGTGATGCCCCACGCGGCGCCTCCCGTGTGGGCGAAGTGGGGCGCACCCGGCACGCCGGGGAACGCGAGGCCCACGACGTCGAACCCGTCGTCGTCGCACGCGAGGCGCACCTGCTGGTAGACGCCCGGCAGCTCGAAGAGGCGGTGCGGGTCGCCCGCGATCACCGGGCGCCCCGACGCCGTGAGCGTTCCGGCGAGCGCCCAGGCGTTGCTCCCGGAGGTCGGCTCCGTCTCGTCGCCCTCGTCGCCGGAGAGCACGTCGACCCAGGCGTCGCCGAGCGTCGCGGCGACGTGCTCGCGCCAGAGCAGGGAGGGGAAGGGGGAGAAGAGGGCGTGGGCGACGTGCAGCACGCCGAGCGGGTCGTGGTCGTCCCACGGGTCGAGCGGGCGATCGGCGCCGAAGGCGCGGTCGAGCGAGGCGAACTCCTCCGCGTGCGCGCCGGCCGCGGCCATCCCGCGCCGCACGCCGCGCGCGTAGGCGGAGATGAACATCCGCGTCTCGTCGTCGAGCGCAGAGAACGCGCGACGCGCGGTGTCGTCCAGTCGCGCGCGGCGGGCGAACACGTCCCACGCGACGCCGGCGCGTCCGATGAGCTCGGAGAGCCGACCGGCGGAGCGGAGCCGGTCGACCTCGATCTGCCAGCCCCGGTCGCGCGCCGTGACCTCGCCCTGCGCATCGGCGAGGTCGTGCACGTCGTGCGCGCGGATGTGCGGTACGCCGAGCGCGTCGCGGAACACCAGGGCCATCCCGCCAGCCTCCCACAGGAGGGGTGCCCTGGCGGTGCCTGTCTCGTCGTTCGACCGCGGCGTAGCCTCGGTGGATGACCGACTGGCACCCTTCCGACCTCGACCGCATCGGCACGGCCGAGGAGCTGCGCATCTCCTCGCACCGCGCGGACGGCTCCCTCCGCCCCGGCATCCCGATCTGGCACGTCGCCGTCGACGGCGCGCTGTACGTGCGCTCGGCGTACGGACCGGGCAACGGCTGGTTCCGACGCGCGAGGCAGACCGGGACGGGGCGCGTCGAGGCGGGCGGCGCGGGCGCCGACGTCGCCTTCGAGCGGCTCGCCGACGATGATCCTCGCCACGCCGCGCTCGACGCCGCGTTCGCGGAGAAGTACGCCCGCTTCCCGTCCTACGTCGCGCCGCTCCTCACGGAGGAGGCCCGCACGGCGACGCTGCGCGTCATGCCGGCGGCCTGACGGCGGCCATCCGCTGCGCGACCTCGCGCGCGGTGGCCGCGGGATCGGGGCGGTGCATGACCGATTCCGGCACGACGACGAGCTCGGCAGCGGGCATCGCGGCGGCGAGCCGGTCGGCGGCCGCGACGAGCACGGGGAACGTCTGGGCGCCGCGCAGGATGGTCACGGGCCGGCCGACGGCGCGCATGGCGGCCGTCGGACCGCCCACGTCTCGCACGAGCCGCGCGTCGTAGACGGTCGACTGCGCGAGCGGGGCCAGCGCCGCGAGCTGGCCGGCGGCGCGGAAGCCGTCGACCATCTCCTGCGGCAGCCCGACCCCCTCGAGCTGGAACGTCGCGACGGCCTGCTCGCGCTCGCCGGCGTCGACGAGGCGCTGCAGGCGCTCGGGCAGATCCGACGGCGCCGTGGGCGCTCCGCCGTGCACAGGAGGCTCGGAGAGGAACAGGTGCCCCGTCGGCACGCCGAGCGACGCCGCGTGGAGTGCGAGCACGGCACCGGACGAGTGGCCGAGCACGGCATCGGCGCCGCCCGCTCCGTCGATGACGGCGGCGAGGTCGTCCGCCTCGCGGTCGGGCGACGTGCCGGCCGCGTCGCCGCTCTCGCCGCGGGCGCGCCGGTCCCAGGTGACGGCGCGCAGGCCTGCGGCGACGAGCGCCTCGGCGAGCGGGGCGGCGTCGGCGGCGGTCGAGAGCGCCCCTCCGACGATGACGACCGTGGGGCCTGCGCCCGTGACGGAGGAGGCGAGCGGTGTGCCGTCGGCGGAGTGGATCATGCGCTCAGCGAACCACAGGGGTCGGACATGGCGGAAGGGCGTGCTGCCATCCGGGCGGGTGCGGGGCTGTTATCCCGTGCTTCGCCAGTGCGGATGTCGGTCGCAGGGGCGCTTTTGACTCACATCCGCACTGGCGAGGCGGCGCGGGGGCTACATCCGCACTGGCGAAGCGGCGACGGGGAGGGTGAGGGAGGGCCAAGGCGCCCCGGAAGCCCGCTCAGGCCGTGGCGCGTGTGCGCCGGTGGGTCGCGCCGGGATGGTCGTCCGGCAGCCGTCGCCTGCCCGCGCCGAAGAGGTGCTCGCGCAGCGTCGTGCCGGGGAGTTCGTCCTTCAGCCGTCCCCGCCGTCGCAGCTCGGGCATCACCAGCCGGATGAACCGGTCGTGCCCGCCGTCGGGATCGGGCTGGACGAGGAACCCGTCGGCGTCGGTCTCGTCGGCCAGCGCCTCGGCCTGATCCACGACGTCCTCGGGAGTGCCGAGGAACGGCCGCCCCATGACGCCGTTGGCGCGGAACTCCTCGAGGACCTCGCGCACCGTGGGCGCGTCGTCGCCGAGGAACCGCTCGATGTTCGTGCGGCCGTTGTCGCCGCCGGCGGCGTCGGCGGGGATCGGGCGGTCGAGGTCGAGCGAGAGCAGGTCGATCCCCGTGAAGTAGGCGTACAGGGTCGCCGCGTGCGCGAGGCTGATGCGCGCCACGGCGGCCGCGTGCTCGTCCTCCGCCTGCGCCCTGCTGTCCGCCACGCGGAAGGTGCCGGCGACGAGGCACTTCACGGCGTCGGGCGATCGGCCGTATCCGACCGCACGCGCGCGGATGTCGGCGATCTGCCGCGCGAGAGCGGGCGCCTCCGCCGCGAGGAAGACGGCCTCGGCGTAGCGCGCGGCGAGGTCGCGCCCCGCGGTCGAGGCGCCCGCCTGGAACAGCGTCGGCGTCACCTGGGGACCGGGCGGGGTCACGAGCACGCCCCGAGACCGGAAGTGCGGGCCGTCGTGGACGATCTCGTGCACCCTGGCGGGATCGGCCCAGACGCCCGTCTCGGCATCGCGCACGAGGGCGTCGTCCTCCCAGCACCCCTCCCAGAACCGCAGCGACAGGTCGACGTGCTCCGCGGCCTTCTCGTAGCGCTCGTCGTGGGCGAGGAGCGGCTCGCCGAACAGCAGGGCCGAGGCCGCCTGCGCCGATCCCGTCACGATGTTCCAGCCGATCCGGCCGCTCGTGAAGTGGTCGAGCGACCGGTACTGCCGCGTCACGACGGGCGGCGGCTCGACCTGCGTCGACACGGTCGTGACGATTCCCAGCCGTTCCGTCGCCGCGGCGATCGCGGACACGAGCATCTGCGGGTCGACCGTGGAGAACTGCACGTTGCGCTCGACCGCGGTGGGGATGACCGCGTCGTGGAGGGTGGGGTACCCGTAGGAGTCGGCGAGGAACAGGAAGTCGGCGCCCGCCGCCTCGCAGCCGCGGGCGAGGTCGATCCAGTAGCCGAGGTCGGTGGAGTTCCGCTCGTGCTCGCGTCCGGGCATCCGCCACGTCGGCCGCACGCCCCCGGTCTGGAACATCCCGATGGCGAGCTTCTTCGTCGCGTCGCCCATCAGACCGCCACCCGCGCGCGGCGGTGCGCGGCGCCCGGGTGCGTCTCGGGGAGGTGCGGCGATCCCGATTCCGTGAGCCGTTCGCGCAGCGTCATCTGCGCGGGCTCGGCGGCGACGAGCCCGCGGCGGACGAGCTCGGGCATGAGAAGGTCGAGGAAGCTGTCGAACGTGCCGGTGTGGTCGGGCTGCACGAGGAAGCCGTCGGCGTCGGTGGCGGCGATGACCCGCTCCGCCTCGTCGGCGACCTGCGCGACGTCCCCGATGATCGGCGTGCCCATGACGCTGTTGCGCTGGAACTCCTCGATGATCTCGCGCACGGTCGGCGCATCCGGTCCGAGGAACCGCTCGACGTTCGTGCGGCCGGTCTGCGTGAGCCCCGCCGACGGGTCGAGCGGCTTGTCGGGGTCCATGCTCGAGAGGTCGAGCCCCGTGAAGAAGGCGTAGGCGGCGGCGCCGTCCTCGAACGAGCGGGTGGCGAGCTGGCGCTCGCGGATGGCGTGTGCCTCCGCCTCCGTCCCGGCGACGTAGAACGTGCCGGCGATGAGGCACTTGATGGACCGTGGGTCGCGGCCGTAGGCGGCGGCACGACGGCGGATGTCGGCGATCTGCTCGGCGAGCGCCGGCACCTCCGCGGCGAGGAAGACCGCCTCGGCGTAGCGGGCGGCGAGGTCGCGCCCCGGCGCCGACGCGCCGGCCTGGAAGAGCACGGGCGTGCGCTGGGGCCCCGGCGGCACCGTGAGGATGCCCTTGGCGTCGAAGTGGGGGCCGTGGTGCTCGATCTCGCGCACCCGGTCGGGATCGGCGTACACGCCCGTCTCCCGATCCTGGACGAGCCCGCCCTCGTCCCAGCAGCCCTCCCACAGCGTGAGGGTGAGGTCGACGTGGTCGGCCGCGATCTCGTACCGCTTGTCGTGCTCCGTCATGGGCACGCCGAAGAGCCTCGCCGACGCGTTCTGCCCGGCCCCCGTGACGATGTTCCAGCCGATGCGGCCCTTCGTCATGTGGTCGAGCGTGGCCATCTTGCGGGCGACCATGGGCGGCTTCTCGACCGTCGTCGACAGGGTCGTCACGAGCCCGAGCCGCTCGGTGACGGCGGCGAGCGCGGGGAGCACGGCGAGCGGGTCGCCCTTGGGGAACTGGATGCCGCCGCGGAGGGCGCCCGCCGGGATGGCGTCGTCGACGACCGGGTAGCCGTAGTCGTCGGCGAAGAAGAGGAAGTCGACGCCGGCCTCCTCGCACCGGCGGGCCATCGTGAGCCAGTGGTCGAGGTCGAGGAAGTCGGTCGACGTGTTGTCGGGGAGCTTCCACGCCCCCATGAGCCCGATGCACTGGAACATGCCGATCTTCCAGGGTGATGCCATGACGACCTCCGTGCCGCGTGATGAACTGAACGGTTCACACGCTACGGGCGCCGTGTTTCGGCGGTGTCACCGTCCGGAGAAATCTCCGGCGAGCAGGGCGCGCACGCCTGCTCGGTAGGCCGTCCTCAGCAGCGCCTCGTCGCCATCCGCGAGAAGCGCGAGCTGCAGCCCGCGCCAGAGCGCGACGATCTGGGTCGCCAGCGCGAGTGCGTCGACGGGGGAGGAGCCCTCGTCGCGCAGGATGTCGGCGAGGTCCTCCGCCCAGTAGTGCGTCGACCGGTCGACGTAGGCGTGCCACTGCTCGCGGTCGCGCATGGCGATTCCGAACCGCTGGAAGAACAGCGCGATGTAGGGGCGGTTCTCCTCCGCGGCGAGGTCCTCCCAGGCGGCGTCGAGCCGGTCGGCGAGATCGCCGGGGGCGGCGAGCCGCGCGAACATGCTGCCCAGCCGCGGGAACCGCTCGAACGCGACGAGCGACGCCTCGTGGAGCAGCTTCTCCTTGGAGCCGAAGTAGTAGAGCAGCATGCGGTTGTTCGAGCCGATGCCGCGGCCGATCGCGCTGAGGCTGAGGTCGATGACGCCGTCGCGGAGGATGAGGTCGGTGACGAGTCCGAGGAGCCGTTCGCGCTCGGGGCTCGATCCGACGCTCGCGGCGTCGGCCTCGCGCTGGTCGCGCGTGCCCTGAACGCCCATCCGCTGTGCGGCCGACTCGCCCATTCCTGCCTCCCGATCCCGCCGCCCGGATGGTCGCCGATCGCGTCCATTCTCGCGGAACGGCGCGTCGCCGCCCGCGCACGGG
>NZ_JBSHGQ010000054.1:0-20810 GCF_053617895.1 Microbacterium sp. NPDC055683
GGGAGCGGATCCCGGGGCCGGCTCTCTGCTGTCGCTGCTCTCAGTTCGAGGTGAAGCCGACGAGGAGGCCGCCCGTGATCTTCACGGCCAGGTTGTAGATGCCGGCGACGACCGCGCCCAGCACGGTGACGACGATGAGGTTCAGGATCGCGACGACGGCGGCGAAGGCCATAACCTGGGGCAGCCCGACGAACTGCGACAGCGTGATCTCGCCATCCGAGAAGAGCGAGATGAACTCGTCGGCCTGCGCGATGAGACCCGTCGTCTGAACGACCATGTAGATGAGGAAGAACGCCACGATCGTGACGACCGCGAGTGCGACGGCCGCGAGGAACGACAGCTTCACGGCCGACCAGAAGTCGACGTAGACGAGGCGCAGCCGCACCTGCTTGGCGCTGGTCTTGTGCGCCTGCTTCTGGGCGAGCTTGTCGGCTACCGTGCTCATGCGTCAGTGGCTCCTTCGGAGGTCTCGGTTCCCGAGTCGGCGTCATCGGCGTCATCCTCGGCGAGTCCGCGTTCGCTGTTGCGCGCGATCGCGAGGATGCGGTCGTTCTTGTCGGGCCGGGCGAAGACGACGCCCATGGTGTCGCGGCCCTTGGCCGGCACCTCGGCCACGGCAGAGCGTACCACCTTGCCCTTCTCGAGAACCACGAGCACCTCGTCGTCCTCCTGGACGATGAGGCCGCCGGCGAGGACGCCGCGGTCGTCGTTGAGCTTGGCGACCTTGATCCCGAGGCCGCCGCGGCCCTGCACGCGGTACTCCTCGACGGCGGTGCGCTTGGCGTAGCCGCCGTCCGTCACGACGAACACGTAGCTGCCGGGCGCCGCGACCGAGGCGGACAGCAGATCGTCGCCCTCGCGGAACGACATGCCCTTCACGCCGCTGGTCGACCGGCCCATGGGGCGCAGCGCCTCGTCGGTGGCAGAGAACCGCAGCGACATGCCGTGGTGGCTGATGAGGAGGATGTCGTCCGTCGCGTCGACCGTGAGCGCGCTGACGAGCTCGTCGCCGTCGCGCAGGTTGATCGCGATGATGCCGCCCTGGCGGTTGGAGTCGTACTCCGACAGACGCGTCTTCTTGACGAGCCCCGAGCGCGTGGCGAGCACGAGGTGCTCGGCGTCGTCGTACGACTTCAGCTCGATCACCTGCGCGATCTGCTCGTCGGGCTGCAGCGCGAGCAGGTTCGCCACGTGCAGGCCCTTCGCGTCGCGACCGGCCTCCGGCACCTCGTACGTCTTCGTGCGGTAGACGCGGCCCTTCGTCGTGAAGAACAGCAGCCAGTGGTGCGTCGTCGTGACGAAGAAGTGCTCGACCACGTCGTCGGCCCGCAGCTGGGCGCCCTTGACGCCCTTCCCGCCACGGTGCTGGGAGCGGTAGTTGTCGCTCCGCGTGCGCTTGATGTAGCCCTCGCGCGTGATGGTGACGACCATCTCCTCCTCGGCGATGAGGTCCTCGATGGACACGTCGCCGTCGAAGCCGTGGAGGATGTGCGTGCGCCGCTCGTCGCCGAAGCGGTCGACGATCTCGGTGAGCTCGTCGCGCACGATGGCCCGCTGGCGCAGCTCGTCCGCGATGATCGCCTTGAAGTCCTCGATCTGCGCCTCGAGGTCGGCCGCCTCGTCGATGATCTTCCGGCGCTCGAGCGCCGCCAGGCGACGCAGCTGCATCGAGAGGATGGCGTCGGCCTGGATGTCGTCGATCTCGAGGAGGGCCTTCAGCCCCTCCCGCGCCTCGTCGACGGTGGGCGAGCGGCGGATGAGCGCGATGACCTCGTCGAGCGCGTCGAGCGCCTTGAGGTAGCCGCGCAGGATGTGCATGCGCTCCTCCGCCTTGCGCAGGCGGAACTGCGTGCGGCGCACGATGACGTCGAGCTGGTGGGCGATCCAGTACTGGATGAAGCCGTCGAGCGGCAGCGTGCGGGGCACGCCGTCGACGATGGCGAGCATGTTCGCGCCGAAGTTCGTCTGGAGCTCGGTGTGCTTGTAGAGGTTGTTGAGCACGACCTTGGCGACGGCGTCGCGCTTGAGCACGACGACGAGACGCTGGCCCGTGCGGCCCGAGGTCTCGTCGCGGATGTCGGCGATGCCCGTCACCTTGCCCTCGCGGGCGAGCTCGCCGATCTTCACGGCGAGGTTGTCGGGGTTGACCTGGTACGGCAGCTCCGTGATGACGAGGCAGGTGCGGCCCTGGATCTCCTCGATCTCCACGACGGCGCGCATCGTGATCGACCCGCGGCCGGTGCGGTACGCCTCGTGGATGCCCTTGGTGCCGAGGATCTGCGCACCGGTCGGGAAGTCGGGCCCCGGGATGCGTCGCATGAGGCCCTCGAGCAGCTCCTCGCGGGGCAGCTGCGGGTTCTCGAGGGCGAACAGCGCGCCATCCGAGACCTCGCGCAGGTTGTGCGGGGGGATGTTCGTGGCCATGCCGACGGCGATGCCGACCGAGCCGTTGACGAGCAGGTTCGGGAACCGCGCCGGCAGGACCTCGGGCTCCTGCGTCTCGCCGTCGTAGTTGTCCTGGAAGTCGACGGTCTCCTGCTCGATGTCGCGCACCATCTCGAGCGCGAGCGCCGCCATCTTCGTCTCGGTGTACCGGGGTGCCGCGGCGCCCTGGTTGCCGGGGGAGCCGAAGTTGCCCTGACCGAGGGCCAGGGGGTACCGCAGCGACCACGGCTGGACGAGGCGGACGAGGGCGTCGTAGATCGCCGAGTCGCCGTGCGGGTGGTACTGGCCCATCACCTCGCCGACCACGCGGGCACACTTCGAGAACTTCTTGTCCGGCCGGTACCCGCCGTCGTACATCGCGTAGATCACGCGGCGGTGCACGGGCTTGAGACCGTCTTCCACACGGGGCAGCGCGCGCCCCACGATGACGCTCATCGCGTAGTCGAGATAGCTGCGCTGCATCTCCGACTGCAGGTCGACCTGGTCGATGTGGCCGTGGTTGTGGCCCGCGTTCGCGTCGGGGCGTTCTTCGTCAGTCATGGTCTTTCGCTTCTGTTCTCGAGAGCGGCTCGCGACGTGTCGACTCGCTTCGCTCGCTCAACGACCGGGGGCGGCTCGCTGCGCTCGCGGAGAGCTAGATGTCCAGGAACCGGACGTCCTTGGCGTTGCGCTGGATGAAGCTGCGGCGCGACTCGACGTCCTCTCCCATGAGCACGGAGAAGATCTCGTCCGCCGCGGCGGCGTCGTCGATCGTCACCTGCCGCAGCGTGCGCGTCTCGGGGTTCATGGTCGTGTCCCAGAGCTCGGAGTCGTTCATCTCGCCGAGGCCCTTGTAGCGCTGGATCCCCGCCTCCTTGGGGATGCGCTTGCCCGCGGCAGCACCGTCCTTGAGGAGGGCGTCGCGCTCGCGGTCGCTGTACACGTACTCGTGCGGGGCGTTCGTCCACTTCAGCCGGTAGAGCGGCGGCATCGCGAGGTAGACGAAGCCGGCCTCGATGAGTCCGCGCATGTACCGGAAGAGGAGCGTCAGCAGCAGCGTCGTGATGTGCTGGCCGTCGACGTCGGCATCGGTCATCAGGACGATCTTGTGGTAGCGCGCCTTCTCGATGTCGAACTCCGGCCCGATTCCCGTGCCGAAGGCCTGGATCATCGCCTGGACCTCCTTGTTGCCCAGCGCCTTGTCGATGCGCGCGCGCTCGACGTTCAGGATCTTGCCGCGCAGGGCGAGGATGGCCTGGGTGTGCGGGTCTCGTCCGCCGACGGCCGAGCCGCCGGCCGAGTCGCCCTCGACGAGGAAGACCTCGCTGATGGAGGGGTCCTTCGACGTGCAGTCCTTGAGCTTGTCGGGCATCGCGGCCGACTCGAACACGCTCTTGCGACGCGCCGTCTCGCGGGCCTTGCGCGCGGCCATCCGGGCGGTGGCGGCGTCGATGGCCTTGCGGATGACGTTCTTCGCCTGGGCGGGGTTGCGCTCGAACCAGTCGCTGAGCTGGTCGTTCACGACCTTCTGCACGAACGCCTTCGCCTCGGTGTTCCCGAGCTTCGTCTTCGTCTGCCCCTCGAACTGCGGCTCGGAGAGCTTGACGGAGATGACGGCCGTGAGGCCCTCGCGGACGTCGTCGCCCGTGAGGTTGTCGTCCTTCTCCTTGAGGATGGCGTTGGCGCGCGCGTAGCGGTTGACGAGCGAGGTGAGCGCCGCGCGGAAGCCCTCCTCGTGCGTTCCGCCCTCGTGCGTGTTGATCATGTTGGCGTACGTGAAGACGTTCTCGGTGTAGCTCGTCGTCCACTGCATGGCGATCTCGACCGCCATCCGCCCATCGCCCTGCTCGCTCTCGAGCACGACGATGTCCTCGTTGACGCGCTCGGCCTTCCGCACCTTGTTGAGGTACTCGACGTAGTCGACGAGCCCGCGCTCGTAGTGGAAGACGTTGTGGCGCTGGACCATCTCGGTCGAGCCGTCCTCCTTCTCGACCTCCTCGGCCGACGACTCGCGCTCGTCGAGCAGCTCGATGCGCAGCCCCTTGTTGAGGAACGCCGTCTGCTGGAAGCGCGTGCGGAGGGTCTCGTAGTCGAACTCGACCGTGTCGGTGAAGATCTCGGCGTCGGGCCAGAACGTGATGGTGGTCCCGGTCTCCTCCGTGGCCTCGCCCTGCTCGATGGGCGCGAGCGGGACGCCGCCGCCCGCGAACGACTGCCGCCACACGAAGCCGTCGCGCTTGACGACGGCGTCGAGACGCGTCGAGAGCGCGTTCACGACCGACGAGCCGACACCGTGGAGACCGCCGGAGACGGCGTAGCCGCCGCCGCCGAACTTGCCGCCGGCGTGCAGAACCGTGAGCACGACCTCGAGCGTCGACTTGCCCTCGGTCTTGTGCATCGCGACGGGGATGCCGCGGCCGTTGTCGACGACGCGCACGCCGCCGTCCGCGAGGAGCGTGACCGAGATCGTGTCGCAGTAGCCGGCGAGCGCCTCGTCGACGGAGTTGTCGACGATCTCGTAGACGAGGTGGTGCAGGCCCCGCGGCCCCGTGGATCCGATGTACATGCCGGGGCGCTTGCGCACGGCCTCGAGGCCCTCGAGCACCTGGATGGCGTCGGCACCGTACTCGTTCTCGACCCTGCGGGGGCCGGATGCGGCGTCGCCCCTCTCGTCTGCCCGACCGTCGTCGATGGGCGCGGACTCGTCGTGAGGGGTATCGCTCGTCATAGGAAGTCGTGCTCCAGATCTGTTCGGCAGCGCTCCCAGCCTACCGCGCGGATGCCGGGAGAACGGCGTTCACAGCCCGCCTGACGCGAGAAAAAGACCCGGTCCACGATCCCACCCGTCCTACCCGTAGGTATCGCGCGGGCCCCGGCCTGGAACGCGTCTGATGCCGTGATTCCACGAGGGCACGTCCGGCCCGAAGAAGCGGATATCGGTGACGCCTGCCTCGGGATACACCTGGATGACGCGTGTGAGGAACTGGGCACGCATGAGATGCATCTGCTTGCTGCGGGGTGTGGAGTCGCAGCGCACGACCACGACGCCGTGGGAGAACGTCTCGATGTGGGAGTGCGCGGCGTTCTCGGGACCGGCGATCTCCTCCCAGTTGAGCGCGAGGTCCTCGCGCTGCAGGTTCGGCTCCCAGCCGCTCGAGCGCGTCAGCACGTCGAGCGCCTCGCCGAGCGGCTTCGGATCGCGTCCCGGTGCGAACGGGGCGTCCTTGTCATCGTCGTCGACGACCCGCCGCTTCTTCCGGTACCGTTTGCTCGGCTCGAGGCCCCGCAACCGCAGGTAGGTGGCGATGGTCTCGGGGATGTCCGGCTCACTCATCGGACGACGGTCCGATCGGATGGTCGGCGAGCGGGCCGAGGACGGCTCCCGCCTCGATGCGGACGGCGTTCGCACGCAACGGCTCCGGCACGTCGGCCGCCACCGCGGCGGTGACGACGACCTGCTCGAAGCCGGCGACGACGCCCGCGAGACGCCGGCGACGATCGGCGTCGAGCTCGGCGAACACGTCGTCGAGGATGAGCACGGGGTCGCCGCCCTGGGACTCCCCGCGGAGGAGCTCCGCCGACGCGAGCCGCAGCGACAGCGCGACCGACCATGATTCGCCGTGAGACGCGTACCCCTTGACGGGGAGCCCTCGGACGGTGAGGAGCAGGTCGTCGCGATGGGGGCCGACCAGGGTCAGCCCGCGCTCGAGCTCCTGCGATCGTCGGGCGGCGAGGGCCGCGCGGAACAGCTCCGCCGTCGTGCCGGCGGCCTCGTCCTCGTGCGCGTCGCCCTCCTCGGGATCTCCTCCGCGCACCGAGAGGGCCCAGGCGAGGCGGGGCCGATGGTCTTCGCCGGCGACACCCGCGTATGCGGTCGCCACGGGTTCGGCGAGATCCTGCGCAAGACGTGTGCGGGCGTCGATGAGCTCGGATCCGAGGGCGACGAGCTTGTCGTCCCAGACGTCGAGCGTCGACAGCTGCGTGCCGGTGATCCGGCGGGCGCGTGCCGACTTCAGAAGCGCCGTGCGCTGCCGGAGCGTGCGCTCGTAGTCGGCGATGACCCCGGCCATCCGGGGCGTGCGCTGCACGAGGAGCTGATCGGCGAAGCGCCGACGCTGGGACGGGTCTCCGCGTACGATCTGCAGATCCTCCGGCGCGAACAGCACGACCTGCGCGTAGCGCGGCAGCTCGGACGCGCGCACGGGCGACCCGCTCACCCGCGCACGGTTCGCGCCCTGCTTGTTGATCTGGAGCTCGAGCGTGACCCTGCGCTGGCCGTGCGCCAGACGCGCACGCACGAAGGCGGCGTCCTTGCCGTCGCGGACGAGCGGCGCATCCGCCGACACCCGGTGCGATCCGAGGGTCGCAAGGTATGCGATGGCCTCGGCGAGGTTGGTCTTCCCCTGCCCGTTCCGCCCGACGAGCACATTGGGACCGGGCTCGAGTGCGAGCTCGGCCTGCGCGTAGTTGCGGAAGTCGACGAGGCTGAGATGCTCCACGATCATGCTCTCGGCCTCCTTCCGGTGAATCGTCCGCGTGCAGGCGGCTCAACGACCTCTCAGCGGCTCGCTTCGCCCGCGGAGCGTCACCTCAGGAGCAGGTTGGGCTGCAGCAGGTATTTGAACGAGTCCTGGCCGGCCTGATCGACCGACGTCTGGCTCGTGATGAGGATGGGGCTGAGCTTGTTGGCGTTGTCGCTCGAGGTGAACGTCACGCGGACGAACTCGCTCTTCACCGCGCCGAGCGCCTCCAGGAGGTACTGGGGGTTGAGTCCCAGCGTGACCTCGTCGCCGCCCCCGAGGTGCGCGTCGACCGACTCCGACGCCCTCGCCTGGTCGCCGCCAGAGGCGTCCATCGTGACCTGCGACGTCGAGAACGTGAAGCGGAGCGGGGCGGAGCGGTCGAGCACGAGCGACACGCGGCGGACGGCCTCGGCGAGGTCCGCCGTGCTGACGACCGCGTAGTGCTCGGTCTGCGCGGGGAACAGCCGGCGGACGGGAGGGAAGTTGCCCTTGATGAGCAGCGACGTCACGGTCTTGTTGCCGGCCGTGAAGGCGATGATCTCGCGGTCGCCGGCGCCGGAGAACGCGATCGAGATGTTGCCGCCGTGCGAGAAGGTCTTGCCGACCTCCTGGAGCGTGCGCGCGGGGACGAGCGCCGTCGCCTGCTGCTCGCTGCCGTCCCACGGGATGTCGCGGACGGCCACGCGGTAGCGGTCGGTGGCGACGAGGCTGAGACCCGTGCCGGATACCTCGAGCTGCACGCCCGTGAGGACGGGGGTGACGTCGTCGCGCGAGGCGGCGAAGGCGACCTGCGAGATCGCCGTCGCGAAGTCGTCACCGGGCACGAGGCCGGACTCGCCGGTGACCTCCGGGATCGCCGGGTATTCCTCGACGGGCATCGAGGCGAGAGCGAAGCTCGCCGATCCGCACCTCAGCGAGATGTTGCCGTCGTCTTCGGTGGAGATCTGGATCGGCTGGTTCGGCAGGCGGCTCGCGATGTCGGAGAGCAGACGTCCGTGGACGAGGATCGTGCCCGGTTCGTCGACGGTGGCGTCGATCGTCGTGCGAGCCGAGGCCTCGTAGTCGAAGGCGGAGAGGGCGAGCGTGCCGTCGGCGTCGGCCTCGATGAGGACGCCGGCGAGGATCGGCTGAGGGTTGCGCTGCGGCAGCAGCTTGACGACGAATGAGACGGCCTCGCTGAAGACGTCGCGGTTCACGTGGAACTTCACGTGTCGCTCCCCTCGGATCACAACTTCGGGCGGGGTCGTGCCCCGCGGGTTTCCCATGCTAGTGCCCCGGTCGTTCGCGTTCGATCGAGAAGGTCATCGGAGGCCCTTTGACAAAGAGAGATCTCTTAACCGTGTTAACCGCTGTGGACAGTGTGGATAACTCTGTGGAAGCGAGTCGGGAGTAGGGAACGACATGTGTGTGAGTTGTGGAGGGGCTGCGGACGACCGGTGGAGGGGCTTCGGGGCCCCGATCGCGCCATCACAGGCCGCTCCACACCTGCATGGCGTGTCCTTCACAGGTCGACAGGCGTGTCTCCCCAGTTATCCACAGGAGTTTTCACATGGGGAGAACTCGTTATAGAGGGTCCGCAGGCACCGCGTCAAGCGCGTATTCGGGCATATGACGCCGGGAGGACGCGGAAAGGCCCGGAGATGTTCATCTCCGGGCCCTTGCGGCGGTGGCGCGACCGTGTCAGCGGCGTCCGAGCTGCGTCGTGATCTCCTGCACCTGGTTGTAGATCGAGCGCTTCTCCTTCATGAGCTCGTTGATCTTCCGGTAGGCGTACATGACCGTGGTGTGGTCGCGCCCGCCGAAGAGCTGCCCGATCTTCGGGAGGGAGAGGCTCGTGCGCTCCCGGCAGAGGTACATCGCGATCTGCCGCGCCTGAGCGACCGACTGCGCCCTGCTGGAGCCGTGCAGGTCGTCGGCGGTCAGCTTGAAGTAGCCGGCCGTGACGCTGATGATGTCGTTCGGCGAGACGACGGTGTCCTCGGCCTGGTCGACGATGTCGCGGAGCACCGTCTGGGCGAGCTCGAGCGACACGGGAGACCGGTTGAGGCTCGCGAAGGCGGAGACGCGGATGAGCGCGCCCTCGAGCTCGCG
Source organism: Microbacterium sp. NPDC055683 (assembly GCF_053617895.1). Classification (NCBI taxonomy): domain Bacteria; kingdom Bacillati; phylum Actinomycetota; class Actinomycetes; order Micrococcales; family Microbacteriaceae; genus Microbacterium; species Microbacterium sp. NPDC055683. The sequence continues at coordinate 9,039 of NZ_JBSHGQ010000054.1, forward strand.
GATGTTCGTCGAGACGTTCGACGCGATGTACTCCACGACGTCGTCGGGGATGTCGAGGCGTTCGGCCTGCCCCTTCTTGCGCAGGATGGCCACGCGGGTCTCGAGGTCGGGCGCCTGGACGTCGGTGATGAGGCCCCATTCGAAACGGCTGCGCATGCGGTCCTCGAAGCCCGTGAGGAGCTTGGGCGCCACGTCGCTCGTGATGACGACCTGCTTGTCGTGGTCGTGCAGCGTGTTGAACGTGTGGAAGAACGTCTCCTGCGTCTCGGCCTTGCCCTGCAGGAACTGGATGTCGTCGATCAGCAGGATGTCGACCTCGCGGTAGCGCGCGTTGAAGGCGGCGCCGCGGTTGTTGGCGATCGAGTTGATGAAGTCGTTGGTGAACTCCTCGCTCGAGACGTAGCGCACGCGCACCCCGGGATAGAGGTTGAGCGCGTAGTCGCCGATCGCGTGGAGGAGGTGGGTCTTCCCGAGGCCGGAGTCGCCGTAGATGAACAGCGGGTTGTAGGCCTTCGCCGGCGCTTCGGCGACGGCGACGGCGGCCGCGTGCGCGAACCGGTTCGACTGTCCGATGACGAAGTTGTCGAACGTGTACTTGGGGTTGAGGCGCGTGTCATCACGGGAGGGGGCGGGCGGCGGGCTCGACGGCGCCACGGGCCGGTGGGCGGCCTCGACCGCGACGGGAGGGGGCGGGGCATCGAAGGCGGTCTCGGTGAGATCGGGGTTCACCGACACGCGGAAGCTCTTCGCGTCTCCCCCGATGCGCTCGAGGGCGTCCATGATGGGCTCCCTCATGCGCTTGTTGATCTGCCCCGCGGTGAGGTCGTTCGGCACGTCGATGTAGAGCGTGCCGCCCATGACGCCCTGCGGGACCGCGAGGCTGAGGTAGCCCTCGAGCAACGGCGTGATCCGGTCGTCGACGGAGAGCTCCGTCAGCACGGTGCGCCAGATCGGGACATCCGGGATGTCGTGCGCGCTCATGGCCTCCCCTAGCCTGTGGATAACTCCGTGACACGCTAGTGGATGGAAGGCCAACGGCAAACTCCGCGTTGACGCCCGGTGGCGTGTCCCTGCCGCCGGGAGCGCCCGCCTGTGGGGATACTGTCAGGTTCTCGCCTCATTTGCGAGAAGCGACCGGCTCGGCGTACTCTAAGTCGGTTGACCTATGCCCGTTCCGGGCTCCACAACTCTCGTCTCCGGTCGCAGTGATTCCGGTGACCGTCCATCCGGAGTGATTCCATGAGCAAGCGCACGTTCCAGCCCAACAACCGCCGCCGCGCCAAGAAGCACGGCTTCCGCGCCCGCATGCGCACCCGTGCGGGGCGCGCCATCCTCGCGGCGCGTCGCGGCAAGGGCCGCACCGAGCTCTCGGCGTAACCGCCCGAGACGTTCCGTGCTCGCGCGGAAGCATCGCCTGACCCTCGGCCTCGACTATCGGATGGTCGTGCGCCGGGGGTCTCGATGCGCCGGTGCGTCCACGGTGACGCACGTCGTGCACACCGGCGAGCAGCGCGACCCGCGCTTCGGCTTCATCGTGAGCAAGGCGGTCGGCAACGCCGTCACCCGCAACACGGTGCGTCGCCGGCTGAAGGCCGTGTGCGCGTCGGCTCTGCCCGATGTGCGAACGGGCGCCGACGTCGTCATCCGCGCGATGCCGTCGGCAGCGACGGCGAGCTATCAGGAGCTCCGCTCCGAGGTGACGCGCTGCCTCGCCCGGAAGGCGGCGGCGTGAGCGCCCTTCCCGCGTCGGCCCTGGGGTCGGCGCGGTTTCGCGTATCCGACGTCGTGCGCGCCGTCCCGCTCGCTCCGCGCAACACCGGCCTGGCGCTGCTGCACGGCTACCGGGCGACGATCTCGCACCTCTACGGCGACGTCTGCAAGTACTACCCGTCGTGTTCGGCCTACGCCGTCACGGCGGTCCAGCAGCACGGGCTCGTGAAAGGATCGGGCCTGGCGGCCCTGCGCCTCGCCCGCTGCCATCCCTGGGCTGTCGGCGGTGTCGACGACGTGACGCCCCACCCGCGCTTCCGCTACGACCTCACCCGTCACGGCTTCGTCGTGCCGCTACGAAAGGACTGACCTCCGTGGACTTCCTCGGAATCATCCTCTGGCCCATCCGCTGGGTCATCGAAATGATCCTCGTCGGCTGGCACGCCGTCCTCACCTTCCTCGGCATGCAGGTCGACGGCGGACTCACCTGGGTCCTGTCCATCGCCGGCGTCGTCGTCATCGTGCGCTCCGCGCTGATCCCTCTCTTCGTGAAGCAGATCAAGAGCCAGCGCAAGATGATGGAAATCGCGCCGGAGATGAAGAAGATCCAGGACAAGTACCGCGGCAAGCGCGATCAGCTCTCGCGCGAGGCGATGAGCCGCGAGACCATGGCGCTGTACAAGAAGCACGGCACGACGCCGGTCTCGAGCTGCCTGCCGCTGCTCGTGCAGATGCCCGTGTTCTTCTCTCTGTACTACACGCTCTACGACATCAAGAACCACGCCGCGCAGGGCATCGGCGGCGTGGGCCTGCTCAGTGCCGAGCTCACGCAGCAGTTCAACAACGCCAAGCTCTTCGGCGTGGCGCCGCTCAGCGAGACGCTCGTCGACGCCATCCAGAACCAGCCGGAGGGCTGGGTCGCGACGACGGTCATCCTCGTCATCATGGTCGCGCTCATGATTGGGACGCAGTTCTTCACGCAGCTGCAGATCGTGTCGAAGAACCTCTCCCCCGAGGCGAAGACCGGCCAGGCCTACCAGATGCAGCGCATCATGCTCTACATCATCCCGTTCGCGATGATCTTCTCGGGCGTCTTCTTCCCGCTCGGCGTCGTCTCGTACTGGTTCTTCAACAACCTCTGGACGATGTGCCAGCAGTTCCTCGTCATCCGCGAGATGCCCACCCCCGGATCGGATGCCGACAAGGCGCGTGCCGAGCGTCTCGCCCGGAAGGGCAAGGCCATCAACAGCAAGGGAAAGGTCGTCCCGCTCGCGGAGTACGAGGCCGAGCAGCAGGAGATCCTGCGCAAGGCGGAGGCGGAGCGCGCCAAGGCCCCCAAGCGCCAGCAGCCGATGAGCGCCAAGCGCGCGAAGAAGCAGCAGCCGCGTCCTGACGACGCCGCCTCCAGCTGACCCGTCGACCGACCGCGACCACGGAGAAACCCATGACGACGACGCCCGCATCCGACGCGCCCGCGGAGATCGACCTCGAGCGCGAGGGAGACATCGCCGCCGACTTCATCGAGGGCCTGCTCGACATCGCCGACATCGACGGCGACCTGACGCTCGACGTGCGGCAGGGCCGTGCGTACGTGTCGGTGGAGTCGGACGACGCCTCGCTGGAGTCGATCTCTCACCCGGACACGGTGCAGGCGCTGCAGGAGCTGACGAGACTCGCCGTTCAGAGCGAGACGGGGGCGTTCTCGCGTCTCATCCTCGACATCGGCGGGTCCCGCGACGTCCGTCGTCGACAGCTCGAGAAGCTCGTCGACGCGGCATCGGCGAAGCTCGACGACGGTGCATCGCAGGCGTCGCTGCCGGCAATGTCGTCGTACGAGCGGAAGCTCGTGCACGACATCACCGCCGAACGTGGCCTCGTGTCCGAGTCGTACGGCGAAGGCCCCGACCGGCACACCGTCATCCGTCGCGCCTGATGGCCCCGTCGGACCTCGAGCAGGAGCCCGTCGTCGCGCGGGAGCTCTTCGGCGACCGCATCGAGCTGGCGCGGGCGTACACGTCGGCGTTGGCCGAGCACGGCGAGGAGCGCGGGCTCATCGGTCCGCTCGAGGTGCCGCGGCTGTGGTCCCGGCACATCCTCAACTCCGCCGTCGCCGCTCCCCTGTTCCCCGCTGCCGGCCGTGTCGGAGATGTGGGCTCCGGAGCGGGTCTTCCGGGCGTCGTGCTCGCGATCGCGCGCCCCGATGTGCAGTGGATCCTCATCGAGCCGATGGAGCGCCGCACGGTGTGGTTGACGGAGCAGGTGGCAGCGCTCGGGCTGGAGAATGTGGTCGTCGAGCGGGCGCGTGCCGAGGAGGCGGGACGCTGGGAGGGCGCGTTGGATGCGGTGACGGCACGGGCTGTGTCCGCGCTGCGGACGCTCATCCCGTGGACCGCTCCCCTCGCGCGAGACGGTGGTGAGCTCATCCTGCTCAAGGGACAGGGGGCGCCGGCGGAGATCGAGGCGGCTGCCAAGGTGATCCGCAAGCACCGGCTGTCCGATGTGCGCGTCGAGATCGTCGGCGAGGGCGTCGTCGCGGAGCCGACCAGGCTCGTCCGCGCGACGGTTCGTTGATTTATACCTTCTGATCAGGGATTTACTGACTCGTTCGCGTGTATGAGCGGAATACCGCTTCGTGCGCGAACCCCTCGGACTCGTAGAGCGCCTGGGCCCCGACGTTGTCTTCCGCGGTCTGGAGGCTGACGAGCGCGGCGTCGGCTGCGCGCGCCCGTGCGACGACATCGCGGAGGAGCTCTCGCCCGACACCGTGGCCGCGCGCCGGCTCGGCGACGAAGAGATCGTTCAGCACCCACGTACGCCGCAGCCGCGTAGAGGAGAACGTCGGATAGATCTGCGCGAAGGCGATGTCTTCGCCATCGCGGCGGCCGAGCAGGATCACGCTCTCCGCTCGCTCGATGCGCTCGGAGAGGAACGCGCGGGCGGCGTCCTCGCCGTGGTCCTTGCCGTAGAACGCGAGGTACCCCAGGAAGAGGCGTGTCGCGCTGTCGAGGTCGTCCGTGCCGGCTGTCCGGATGTCGAGCGTCATGTCTCCATCCTGACATCCTCGCTGCAGACGGAAGGCAGCGTGCGGGACGTCAGCGCACCCGGAGCCGGGCTCGTCGCGTGAGAGCATCTCGAACGCCGCGCGTCCGGCTCTGATCGCTGCCCACCCGGGTCGCTGCCCACCCGGGTCGCTGCCCATCCAGGTCGCAGTCGCGGGGCATCCTGTCTGGGGTCCTTCGCGTCCAGACGTGAGTCACGTCGTGTTCGGCGCGGGTCGCTGCGCCCCCGGACCGGACCGCAGGGCCTTTGGCCTCCGTCGCGGTGCGTCCGGCGGCGGTCGACACGCGAGCGCACGTCGCTCGCGGTGGGTGTGTCCGGCCCCTTCTCTCCTGTGTGTCCCGTGCTCGCGTGCCGCATGTGCGGCCGTGGTTGTGGTGCGTGCACGTGGCTCAACCCTCGTGTTCTGATCGCGGCATCCGTGCCGTGCGTGTCCCTTCCTCGTGTCCTGTGTCCCGTCGTCAGTCGCCGTGCGCTCGTCGTCGGTCGCGGTGTCCTCGAGGGCTCTGTCGTGGAGTGTGCGGGTTCGGTGCTGGAGTGGGCGGGTGCGGGGTACGTGGTCACGATCGCCACGCGTACGGACCAAGATCGGAACTCGCGACCCCCGGCTTCCGCGTGACGTCCGCCGGGCGTCGCGAGTTCCGCCCCGGAGCGGTGCACGTCGAAGCCTCGCTGCTTTCCGCCCGTGCGCGTCGTGCGGGCTCGGCGTCGACGGGCTACACGGCGCGTTGCTGCCGCAAGCCAGCGTTTGCTCTCGGGTTGACCGTCATCTGTGCGCGCTGTTGCACGTGAAACGGCTCGGCGTCCGGATCGAACGAGTGGATCAGCGACTTGTGTGGTGCGGATCGGCGCGTTCATGTGACGGTCGCCGCGTTCTCTGCGGGCGACGAGGGCTGTGGCGTCGAGCGAGTGAATGGCTCGCACTCCGCCGAATGGTGATGCTCGGGCTGTGGCCGGCTCAGATGTTTCACGTGAAACGCGCTGTCATGTCGCCGCGACGCGGACGGCGTGACCCTATCGCAGTCTGATCGATCGGCGTGGACAGTCGAATCGATGGCAGCGGAGCACTTGATGTCGGCAGCTGTCGACCCGAGGTGCTTCACTCGCCTCCCCCGTCAGAGATCCGGGGCGTGCGCACGGTTCGCGTTGATGGGCGCAGTGCGACTCGCACGCGGCGGGTGGGATCCGCGAGGTGGGCCGCACCGGGATGTTCCACGTGAAACGCCCCGATTCGCGCGGCCGGTATGACACCGGATAGGCCGCAGGTGACGTGATTGCCTGACGAGCCGAGTGCTGGTCTCATCGCTGTACGAACGGTCCCGCTCGGTGGGGGCGGCGCGAGATGAGCCGCGGTGCGGCGATCGGCGCGTGGGCATTCCCCGCTCGAGCGGCGAGTGACAAGCAATGTCGCTGGGGGTTTCGCCACTCGCTGCTGCCGCCGGCCAAGCGCCACTCACGATGGTCCGCGGATGGGTCGGCCGCGCGTCGCGGCGCCACCGGGCGTACGTCGCCGTGCGATTGGGCCTGTCTGGAAGTTCGAGACGCACCCCGTGAGACGGGTCCGCGCCCGGCGATCGGGCGGGGTGCGATGTTCCAACAAACGAGATCGCACCGCCATCCAGCGAGAGCGCGCCGCAGATCGTGGTGTTTCACGTGAAACATCGCGCTCCAACGTCGCCCTGTGACCGAGCGAGGAAACCTGCGGCCGGCGACGTGAACGGAGTCGTCGGATACCACGCCCGCTCCCCCGCAACGAGCCGTGATGGGCCTCAGTCCTGATGGAAGCCTGGCGCGACGTCACCGACGCACGCGGTGGTGCCGACGGCGATGGCTGAGCTCCCAGGTGCGAAGGATCATGCTTTGTCCATCGGACGAAGCGTGGATCTGCATCCGGTGCTCCGACCGTGGCATGCACGTCACCCGGGAGACGCTGACCGGTGAGCGAGTGTGAGATCACGCACGAACGGCGCGCGGGTGGGTGCGGGAGCTCTTCACGCTTCGCTTCAGTGGCTCGTTGACCTGGAGTCCTCGGAGGGGCGTTGCAAGAGCGGAGGGAGGTGTGGCAGTTCCTCGTGCGAGGAGTGCTGCGTGGGTGGGCGGGCGGTAGCGCGGGGATGCGCGGGGGTGGATCTCGTGCGCGATCGTCTGTGCTCGGCAACGCGTGGCGGGCGTAGTGGTTCGGGCGGTCGTGCGACGACCGGGCCGGGCGGGTGCCGGAGTCGACGACGCGTATCGCATGGACTCCGTGACGTGTGGCCGTGCAGGCTGCGCGAATGGTGCCTACTGAGGTGGCTGAGCATGACATAGCGCAGGAGGCGTGTGACGTTCGTGAGGGTGTGCGTCCTTGCAGCCGCGGGCGGTGTGGTTGCGTTGATCAGCACGTTTCGTCTCCTCTGCTCGCTCAAGGGCCGGGGAACGTGGCAGTCAGCGGTCAGGTCGTGCGGCCAGGGGGTGGCGTGCGCCGTCCTCGGAAAGGCGAACCGACTCGTATCGCTTCGCCTCGCGCACTCAGGGACCGCGTCTGGGACGGGACGGTGCGGGGGCGACGACCTGCCGAGAATGGAGCGGGTGCTGCGTGTTCGAGCGGGAGATTACGGCGAGGCAGCGATCGCTGCGCGCGCGCGAGCGCCCGGATGCGCTCGATGCGGTCGCGCGCTCATCGACAAGAAGAGCGATGATCAGTGCCGTTTTCGTCCCACGTCGCGTGCGAGACTCACGGGGACGGATGGTCGGTGCGCACGTTTCACGTGAAACGCGCACCCGCATCCCGGGGTGCGCGCCCTCGTCCAATGGGCGTGGCGGGCCATCCCCCGTTAGAGTGGAGGATGTCTGCTCGTGGCGAAGGGATGAGTGTTTCACGTGAAACAGTCCGGGAACATCACCGAACCCGACGACAGCCCGATCGCCCGTGAACTCGCGGACATCTCGGCCCGTCGCCGCGCCCTCGAGGGGGTGAGCGTCAGCTTCTCCGGGCCGACGCGGATCATGACGATCTCCAACCAGAAGGGCGGAGTCGGCAAGACGACCACGACGGTGAATATCGCGGCGGCCATCGCGTCTCTCGGTGGTCGCGTGCTCGTCATCGATCTGGATCCCCAGGGCAACGCGTCGACAGCTCTCGGCGTGCCCCACAACGCCGAGCTCCCGAGCATCTACGACGTCCTCATCGACGACACTCCCCTTGCGGACGTGGTGCGCACGAGCCCCGAGTCCGACAACCTGCTCTGCGCGCCCAGCAACATCCACCTGGCGGGTGCGGAGATCGAGCTCGTCACGCAGGTCGCTCGTGAGCAGCGACTCAAGACCGCCGTCGGCGAGTACCTCGACGGCCTCGAGGAGCCGCTGCACTTCATCCTCATCGACTGCCCGCCGTCACTCGGACTCCTCACGATCAACGCCTTCACGGCGGCGACGGAGGTGTTCCTGCCGATCCAGTGCGAGTACTACGCACTCGAGGGACTGAGCCAGCTGCTGGGCAATGTGAAGATGATCCAGAAGCACCTGAACCCGCAGCTGCAGCTCACGACCATCCTGCTGACGATGTTCGACGCGCGCACACGACTGTCGCAGCAGGTCGCAGACGAGGTGCGCAGCCACTTCACGACCGAGGTCCTGGAGACCTTCATCCCCCGCTCCGTCCGGGTGTCCGAGGCCCCGAGCTTCGGACAGACGGTGATCTCGTATGACGGGAACTCGGCCGGCGCCATCGCATACCGCGAGGCGGCTCTGGAGATCGTGCGTCGCGGCACCGCCGACGCAGAGGAAGGACAGCACTGATGGCGAAGCGTACGGGACTGGGACGCGGCATCGGAGCGCTCATCCCCACCTCGGAACTCACCGACGAGAGGCCGGTCGACGTCTTCTTCCCCGCGTCGAACGCGAAGCCGGCGAAGAAGTCGTCCGGCGAGCCCGCCGAGGCGGAAGAGCTCGTGGCGGTCCCCGGGGCACGCCTCGTGCACATCGCGCCGACGTCGATCGTGCCGAATCCCCGCCAGCCCCGCACCCACTTCGACCCGGACGAGCTCTCGGAGCTCGTGCAGAGCGTCAAGGAGGTCGGCGTCCTCCAGCCGGTCGTCGTCCGCGACAAGGGCGACGGCACCTACGAGCTCATCATGGGCGAGCGGCGCACGCGCGCCTCGCGCGAGGCCGGACTCGCCGAGATCCCCGCGATCGTCCGCGACACGGCCGACGAGGACCTCCTCCGTGACGCCCTGCTCGAGAACCTCCACCGAGCCCAGCTGAACCCCCTCGAAGAGGCCTCCGCCTACCAGCAGCTTCTCGAGGACTTCGGCATCACCCAGGAGCAGCTGGCCGAGCGGATCGGCCGCTCGCGTCCCCGCATCAGCAACACCATCCGCCTCCTCCGCCTGCCTGTCGACGTGCAGCAGCGGGTCGCCGCCGGCGTGCTGAGCGCGGGTCACGCGCGCGCGGTGCTGTCGCTGGAGACCGAGGCGCAGATGCAGCAGCTCGCGGACAAGATCGTGAACGAGGACCTCTCGGTGCGCGCCGCAGAGGCCGCCGCCAAGCGTATGGCGGAGGTCGCGTCCGCCGCGCCCGCCGCGCGGACGCCGCGGCCGCAGGGCGGCGCACGCCGTGCCTACCTCGATGACGTCGCCACACGGCTGGGCGACCGCCTGAGCACCAAGGTGAAGATCAAGCTGACGGCAAGAAAAGGCCAGGTCACAATCGATTTCGCATCGATCCAGGATCTGAATCGGATGCTCGAGGAGCTCGGCGAGACCGCCTACGGCGAATGACTCGGCGGAGGACTAGCCTGGCGGCATGACCGCCCCCACGCCGTACCTGCTCTTCCCCGGGACCTGCCGCGCCGCGCTCGAGGACTACCAACGCGTCTTCGGCGGCGAGCTGACCCTGCACACCTACCGCGACTTCTCGCGCACGGACGGTCCCGGCGACGACATCGCCCACGGCGAGCTGCGCGGTCCCGTCACGTTGCAGGCGGCCGACGCGGGGGCGGATGAGGACGCCGTCGCGTTGACGGGGGTGATGCTGTCTCTCCTCGGCCACGACGAGCCTCTGGTGCTGCGTCGCTGGTTCGACGAGCTCTCGATCGACGGCACCGTGGCCTCCGCGCTCGAGAAGCGTCCCTGGGGCGACTGGGACGGCGTCGTGGTGGATGCGCACGGGCTGAGGTGGCTCATCGGCTTCCAGGGCGACTGAGGGCCTCCTGCGCGCGTCCCTCGCCATTCGGGTGGACGGCATGATCGTCGACGCGATACGGCAGCGCGCCGAGAGCGTCAAGGGGGTGGGTGCCGCGGCACGCGCTACCTAGCGTGGCGTGGAGCACGACCTGTCGAGACGCCAGACGAGAGGACGACGCCCATGACGCACCCCGACACCACCCACCCCGACACCACTCACGCCGACTCCGCGACGCACGCCTCCGGAGGGATCGATCCCCGCTCTGCCGGACCGGAGGGTCCGTTCCCCACCCAGCAGCAGCCGGACCAGCCCGGACTCACCGGCGAGATGACGCCGACCCCCGATCATGGCGAGGAGTCGTGGGTCGGCCGTCACCGTCTCACCGGTCGCAAGGCGCTCATCACGGGCGGCGACTCCGGCATCGGGCGGGCCATCGCGATCGCCTACGCGCGGGAGGGCGCCGACGTCGCGATCGCGCACCTCCCCGACGAGCAGGACGACGCCGCCGAGACCCGGCGCCTCGTCGAGGCGGAGGGCCGAACCGCGGCGACCTTCGCGGTCGACCTCACGGACGAGCAGGCCACCGTCGAGCTCGTCGCGGCCGCGCGCGAGGCGCTCGGCGGCCTGGACATCCTCATCCCCAACGCCGCATACCAGCGTCAGCGTCAGGGCATCGAGAACATGGAGGTCGCGGAGGTCGAACGGGTGTTCCACACCAACCTCGTCTCGACCATCGTGCTCGCGCGCGAGGCCGTCCCTCACATGCCCGCCGGCTCGTCCATCATCGTCACGACGTCCATCCAGGCGTCGGACCCCTCCCCCGGCCTCCTGGACTACGCCATGACGAAGGCGGCTCTCGTCGCGTTCGCGCAGGCGCTCGCCCAGGACCTGGCGGAGAAGGGCATCCGCGTCAACGCCGTGGCTCCCGGCCCCATCTGGACGCCGCTCATCCCGGCGACCGGATTCCCCGCCGACAAGGTGGCCGAGTTCGGCCAGGACACGCCGCTCGGCCGTGCCGGCCAGCCCGCCGAGCTCGCGGGCGCCTACGTCTACCTCGCGAGCGACGAGTCGTCGTACGTGACCGGCGCGGTGATCCCCGTCACGGGCGGCCGCCCCTTCTGAGAGGAGTCGTCATGCCGAATCCGAGCATCAAGGACGAGGAGCTGTACGAGGAGCTCCGCGAGGACGGCGCATCGAAGGAGAAGGCCGCGCGCATCGCGAACGCCGCCGCGCGCGACGGCCGGAAGGCCGTCGGCAAGCGGGGCGGGCGCGCAGAGGACTACGAGGAGCGCACGGTGAACGAGCTACGCGACCGGGCCAGGGAGCTCGGCATCACGGGCTACTCCCGACTGCGGAAGGGCGAGCTCATCGAGCGTCTCCGCAACCACTGAGATCCGTGAGGGGATCGTGTGCGGCGGGCCCCGGTCCGCCGCACACGTCTACGCTGGATGGGTGGACCTGCCAGCCGAATCGCTCCCCCGCCGACGCGCGAGCGTCGAGGTGCTGCGCGCCGAGGCCGCCGACGAGCTCGCCGCTCTCATCCATGAGCGGCTCCGGGAGGGCGAGGACCCCTGGGAGTTCATGGAGGACCTGCCCACGATCGACGAGCTCGTCGTGTTCACGCTGCGCGCGGAGCACATCGAGGCCGACGGCGGCCTGCGCCCCACCCACGCGCGCAACCAGCGCCTCCTCCGCCAGATCGCGGCGGAGTATCCCGAGCTCACCAGGGCCGTCTGGCGCCTCATCGGCCAGGAGAACACACACAGACGCTGGGATGCCGTCGTGCGCGTCGTCGACGGGCGCTGACATGCGGAGAAGGGGCCGGCCTGCGAGACGCAGGCC